>JAFVHN010000113.1 GCA_017474515.1 Prevotella sp.
GCGATGAACAACGTCAAAAACAAACTACTACATATCGTCACCTCCATGGTCAAAAACAAGCAAGTTTACAAACCGGATTATAGATTATCAGCATAATATTAAAAATAATGGTCAAAATATTTGGAATTTAACATAGAAAGCGAATTGGCACTAATTGTTTTCACAAATTAAAACTAATAAATAAAGACCCCCTCTACCCCCCTTGGGGGGAAGACGGACGGCGGTTTACTCTCCCCTCCTTACGGGAGGGGCTGGGGGTGGGCTTTTTTTTGAAACAAAATGGAAAGAATTGGCACTAATTTAATTCACAAATTAAAAAGAATAAATAAAGCCCCCCATCTAATCCCCCCAAGGGGGGAAGACGGACGGCGGTTTACTCTCCCCTCCTTACGGGAGGGGCCGGGGGTGGGCCTTTTTTTTGAAACAAATTGGAACGAATTGGCACTATTTTAATTCACAAATTAAAACGAATAAATAAAGCCCCCCTCTAATCCCCCCAAGGGGGGAAGACGGACGGCGGTTTACTCTCCCCTCCTTACGGGAGGGGCCGGGGGTGGGCCACTAATCTTCCAGTCCGGCTCAGTCCAGACCGCATCCGACTGGAGTCCTGACCGCATCCGACTGGAGTCCAAACCGCAAATGGACTGGAGGCGTTTGCTGATTGGACGGGCGATTTTCCACAGTTCCCTTCCAATTCAAACATATTCCAAGAAGTTGAGCGAATGGGAAACGTGAATTACATAAATGAGATGTGATTCATGCCATAAAGAGTGAACGGGGGCGGGCCGGCCTCTCACACCGAGTGCCATCAAAAAAAGGCCGCTGACGGGGCGGCCTTTTCGAATGATGTTGGAATGTCAGTCCATTTCGGGAGTGATGAGCTTGTAGCCCTTTCCGTGGATGTTGATGATTTCTATCTGCTTGTCGTCCTTCAGGTGCTTGCGCAGCTTGGTGATGTAAACATCCATCGACCTGGCATTGAAATAGTTATCATCTATCCAGATGGTCTTCAGGGCAAAGTCGCGCTGGAGGATTTCGTTGGCATGGCTGCAGAGCAGGGCCAGCAGTTCGTTCTCCTTCGTGGTGAGCTTGGTTTGCTTCTCGCCGATGGTGAGCAGCTGCTTCTGGGTGTCGAAGGTGAAGCGGCCGATGTGGTAGAGGGTGCTCTCCTTGTTTTTCTTTCCGCGGACGCGGCGCAAGATGGCCTCAATACGGAAGACGAGCTCTTCCATGGAGAAGGGTTTGGTGATGTAGTCGTCGGCACCGATTTTGAAACCTTCCAGGATGTCTTCCTTCAACGTCTTGGCGGTGAGGAAGATAATGGGCATTTCGGCATTGGCCTGCCTGATTTCCTGTGCCAGCGTGTAGCCGTCTTTCTTGGGCATCATCACGTCGAGCACGCAAATGTCGAACTTGGTCTTGAGGAAAGCCTTGTAGCCTGCCTCGCCGTCCACACAGAGTTCGGCGTTGTAGCCCTTGGCCTGAAGATACTCGCGAAGCAGCATTCCGAGGTTTTCGTCGTCTTCGCACAACAAGATTTTCAATGGCTCTTCCATATTTATTTGTCCCCCCGCCCGCCGTGGGTCCCGGCGGCTGCCTGCGGTTTGTGGGAGGTGTGCAGGCAGTATTGTTAATACTATTTGTTATTCTATTTCTTTGGTGGCCAGCCCTTGTGGACCGATGGGCCACGGTTTTCACTCAATCGGTTTTCATGACGGGGAACCTGATGACGAACTTTGTGCCGTCGATTTTTCCGCCGCTCTCCACATGGATTTCACCTTTGTGCAATTCCACGATTTTCTTCACGTATGCCAGTCCCAGCCCGAAACCTTTCACATCGTGTACGTTGCCGGTGTGCACGCGGTAGAACTTGTCGAAGATTTTCTTCAGATTATCCTTCTTAATGCCTATGCCACTGTCTCTTACCGACAGGCAGAGGTGGTCTTTTTCGTTCCATGTCTTCAGCCAGATATTGAGCGGCTGGTCGGGTTTGCGATATTTCACGGCATTGTCGAGGAGGTTGTTGAGGACGTTCTGGAAATGCACCTCGTCGGCATAGATGGCGGAGTCCACGGCGCCGATGTCGGTGTAAATCTTTCCTCCGGTGTGCTCCACGCGTAGTGCAAACGAGTTGGCCACGGCCTCCACCATTTCGTTGAGGTCAAGCTCTTTCTGCTTGAACACGGCCTTTTTGCGGTCGAACATCGACATTTGCAGCACCTTTTCCACGAGGAACCTCAGGCGCTTCGACTCGTCGTTGATGATGCCTCCCAGGTGGTTCATCATGGCCGGGCTCTTGTTCACACTATCGTCGCCCAGCATCTGGGCGGCCAGTGAAATGCTGGCAATGGGCGTCTTGAGCTCATGGGTCATGTTGTTGATGAAGTCGTTCTTGATTTCCGAGAGGCGCTTCTGGCGGAACACCAGCACAAGAGTGATAATGAACGTCACGAGCAGGACAATGGTGAACACGATGGAGGGAATCATAAAGCGCACACTGCTAAAGATATAGCTGTCCATGTCGGGGAAGTGGATGTTCACCATTCCCGTGTTCTGCTGGGGGTCGTTGCTAAAAAGTGTCTGACTGTAAACGTATTCTTCGCCCTGGTCGCTATAGTCGGGGCAGCGATAGACTTCGCGCCCGTCTTGCGCCGTCACCGTGAAATGGTAGGGGATGTTCACGCCGTTGTTCATCAGCTCGGCCTGAATGTCGCGGTCGAGCATCTTGAAGTTGACGCGCTCCTTCAGGGGTTTGTCGGAAGCGGTGTAAAGAATGCTATACACCACTTTGTCGAGCAGGGCTTTCTGATAGACATAGCGGTTGCGGAGAATTTCCTTCATCGAGCGGCGGGCCTCGGAAATGGAGTTCTTGTCGTTGCGCAATATCATGGCCTTCGGCATCGATGCGGGCTTGGTGGCAATGGTTTTCAGCTCGAAAGAAGAGTAAATGGTGCCGTCTTTCCCCGTCACCGAGTATTGGTGGCTTTCCTGAAGCGAACCGTCGGGGGCTCCGCTACGGCTGCCCAGGGAGTCTTTGCTATAGGCGTGGCGCTCGGCTTCGTTCACGTCTTTTTCCAGATAGCGCAGGGTTTCGTTCAGCTCCAGGTTCTTAGAAGCCTGATAGAGGGCTTTCTTCACCGACTCGTCGAACTGGTCTTTCTTCATCTGAACCATCTCCTCGATGTATTTCAGCTGAAGAAAGAGAAGGGCCAGGAAACTGAAGCCCATCACAATGGCGATTGTCCAAATGGTTCCTTTTTTCATATCTTGAACATGAGAACCGCTAAGGTTCACGTTGACGTTGCAAAGATAGGAAAAACATCAATACGTCGATTCTTTTTTGTTAATTATTTTCGTTAATTTTAATTCAATTAACAAGAAATCCTATTGTTAATTGATAAATATAAACTAACAAAGAGTGGAAAATATTACAATACGGAAGAAATGAAGAAACAAAGCACGGTTACAATTTGCAACATTCACAATGAAAAGGGCCGGCCCTCGCGGCCAACCCTTCCACCTTGAATAATCTCTACAAATCTTTAGAAAGAAAAGAGACATCTATATATAGCAATTATGGAACTGTCTTTTTGTTACCAATCATTTTAGTGATGGTGCCCCCTGGGGTGAGCGTGCCCGTTGTGATGGGCGTGGTGAGGCTTCGGAGCCGGTCCGTGGCCGTGAAGCATGTGGTGGCCATGATGCCTCATGTGCATGTACTTTTCAAACTGGCGGGCCGTCAGGACATGTCTGAGGGCGCGGTCTTTGGCAACGGGGTTGTCGATAAAACGGAGGTTGATGTCAAAGACTTCGCGGCACTGGCGGTTGGTGAGCCTGAGCTCCACGGCCATGCGGTCGGTCATCAGCCTTGCCTCTCTGTAGGCGTCCCTGCGGCTCATTGCATTAGCAGCGATGGCTATCGTCATCAGCAATGCTATCATCATGTACTTTTTCATAATCGGTATGTGTTAAAGGGTTTGACATTTGAGAATGTTTCTTCTCTTTTTCTGATGCAAAGATACAGCGAAAGAACGGCCCGGGCAAAGGCTTTTTCCTAATATGGCGGGGGAAAATCCCCATTCCTTCATAGGTTTTTCCCACCCAGCACAAAACACAATGGCCCGCCGGAGCTGCTGCTCTGGCGGGCCACACTGTAAATGATTGAAAATCAATATTAATCTTCGTCTGAATCCTCGGCCTCGTGTTCTTTGATAAGCTGGTTCTGGATGTCGGTGGGAACCAGTTCATAGCTTGCGAACTTCGTGGTGAACGAGGCACGTCCGCCGGTGAGCGAGCTCAGAGCGATGCTGTAGCTGGCAAGTTCCTTCTGCGGGATTTTTGCCGACAACTTCTGATATCCTGCCTCTGCGTCCATGCCCATGATGATGGCACGGCGGCCCTGCAAGTCGCTCATCACGTCACCCATATAGTCGGCAGGCACCAGCACTTCAAGGTCGAAGATGGGCTCCAGGATTTTCGGGCCGGCGGCACGGAAGGCAGCGCTGAAGGCGTTGCGTGCGGCAAGCATGAACGAGAGTTCGTTGCTGTCCACGGGGTGCATCTTTCCGTCGTACACTATCACCCTTACGTCGCGGGCATACGAGCCGGTCAGCGGTCCGCGCTCCATGCGCTCCTGCACACCCTTGAGGATGGCCGGCATGAAACGTGCATCAATGGCACCGCCCACCACCGAGTTGATGAAGACGAGTTTTCCGCCCCACTCGAGGTCGATTTCCTGCTTGCCCTTGATGTTCATCTTGAACTCCTGGCCGTTGATGGTGAACGACGTCGGATCCTCCATGCCCTCGGTGTAGGGTTCCACGATGAGGTGAACTTCACCAAATTGTCCGGCACCACCCGACTGCTTCTTGTGGCGATAGTCGGCACGAGCCATCTTTGTGATGGTTTCACGATAAGGAATCTTCGGCTCAAGATATTCAATCTGAATCTTCTCATTGTTTTCCATGCGCCATTTCAACGTGCGAAGGTGGAATTCACCCTGTCCGTGCACGATAATCTGGCGCAGTTCCTTCGACTGCTCAACCACCCATGTGGGGTCTTCCTGACGCATCTTGTTGAGTGCGCCCATCATCTTTTCGGTCTCGCTCTCATTGACGGCCTTGATGGCACGCGAATATTTCGAGTTGGGGAACTTAATGAAGTCGAACTTCCAGTCCACATCCTTGCCGTTCAGCGTATTGCCTGTCTTTACGTCTTTCAGCTTCACCGTGCATCCTATGTCACCGGCGTTGAGCTGGTCAACGGCAATACGGTTGGCACCTGCGCAGGCATAGAGTGCGCCGATGCGTTCCTTCGAGCCACGGTCGGCATTGGTCAGATCGTCGCCGCTCTTCACCGAACCGCTCATCACCTTGAAGTAGCACACCTCACCGATGTGGGGTTCCACGCCCGTCTTGAAGAAATAGAGCGAGGTGGGACCAGCTACGTCGGGAGCAATCTCCTGACCGGCGGTATTTTTCTGCTTGGGCATCTCATCGACGAAGGGAACCACATTGCCCAGGAATTCCATGAGCCTGCGCACGCCCATGTCCTTGCCTCCGCAAACGCAGAACACGGGGAAGATGCTGCGTGTCACCAATCCTTTGCGGATGCCTTCACGCATTTCATCCTCTGTAAGGTCTTCTGTTTCAAAGAATTTCTCCATGAGATTGTCGTCACCGGCGGCAGCGGCTTCCACCAATGCTGCCCTCATTTCGGTGGCCTTGTCGAGTTGGTCGGCGGGAATGTCCTCAATGATGGGAGCGCCGCCTTCGGGTTTCCACGAATATTTCTTCATCAGCAGCACGTCGATGACCGAGTTGAAACCGGCACCGGTGGCTATGGGATATTGCACCGGCACACAGTTGGGACCATAGACCTCGTGCAAGTTGTTCAGAATCTGCTCAAAGTCGCAGTTGTCGCGGTCCAGCTGGTTCACCAGAAAGATGACGGGCTTGCCCAGCTTCTCCGTATTGCGGAAAGCGTTCATCGTGCCCACCTCGGGACCATACTGTCCGTTGATAACGATGAGGGCCTGGTCGGTAACGTTCAGGGCCGTGATGGCACCGCCCACGAAGTCGTCGCTGCCCGGGCAGTCAATGATGTTGAGCTTCTTGCCATTCCATTCAACATGGAACACGGTTGAGAAGACGCTGTAGCCGTATTCCTGCTCCACGGGGAAGTAGTCGCTCACGGTGTTTTTCGCCTCAACGGTGCCGCGACGCTTGATGACGCCACTTTCAAAAAGCATACTCTCGGCAAGTGTGGTCTTGCCGCTACCCGCACTGCCAATCAATGCGATGTTTTTAACTTCATTAGTTTGATATACCTTCATATCTTTTTAGATTAAGTATTAATAGACATTTATAGGGGGCTAAATTACTACTTTTTGGCAAATTGACAAAAGAATTTGGCAAAAAGGTGCATTTTTTTTAAACTTATTAGTATTTTTGTGCCAAAATCAACGATTATGACCGGTTTATACATCCA
>JAFVHN010000021.1 GCA_017474515.1 Prevotella sp.
ATGTAGTTCAGGAGTTACAGGAGTTCAGACAATACTTCCAGCCTCTGCAAACTGACCAAAAGGGAGTTTTCAGAACTATTAAGTTTGAGTTATGAGTTATGAGTTTTTGCTGCCGTGCATAATTCATAACTAAGAATTCATAATTTAAAAGCATTTTATCTCCTGTAACTCCTGAACTCCTGTAACTCCAAGAGGTTGAACTTGAATTTATTTCTAAGGAGAATGGGAGTGAGGGAGAGCGCTTCTTTGAAAGGAGGGAAAGAAAAAGCCCCTCCTCGCGAAGGGCGGGGAGGGGTTGAAGGGAAAAGAAGGGAAGGGTTATCGGCGTCCGCCGAAGTTGCCGCTCTTGGAACCTTGGGAGTTGTCCTGCTGGCTACGGGTGCTTCCGCGCTGGGTGTCGCGGGTGTTGGGCTGAACGTTGCCGTTGCCCTGTCCCTGACGCCATGAGCCGCCGGTGTTGGCATTGCCGTGGTTGGAGGTTCCGCTGGGGCGGTTATGCTGTGGTTGCGAATTACCATGGCCGCCGTGCGTGTGGCTGGGAGGTGTGGAAGGCTGGTAGCCGTTGCCGCGAGGCGGCTGAGCGCCGGGATGCGGCTGTCCGGGGTGTGGCGGCTGTCCGCCGGGGTTTCGCCACGAGTTGTTGACATTTCCCGTTGCACCGTCGCGCCAGTTGTGGCCCACGGGTCCGCTGGGCTTGTTGTAGTTGCGGTGGGCATAGTAATCGTTGCGCATGCGGTTATTGCCTCCGCGATAGGTGTCCCAGCCCGTCGGACGGTCATAGTAGAAGTAGTTGCGGTCGTTGTAGTAGCTGTACACGCGGAAGCTCCAGTTGGTGCCCGCCCACTCGATGGGACGGTAGAAGTAATAAGCTCCCATGTAAACATCGTACTGGTAAGGCGAGAGCACGTACTGGAGGTCGCGGTTGCGGCGCTCCCAGTAGATGCCGAAGACATCGCTCTGGTAGTTGACCGAGAGCAGGTAGTCGAGGTTGATTTCATAGACGGCGGCGAACTGCTGCGGGCTGAGCCCCAGCTCGTAGGCCATTTTGTCGGTGAGGAAGAGAGCTTCCCGCTGTGCCTGTGAATAGGTCATGGCTGTGGCCTGGATGGCTATCGTCATCAACAGAGCCATTGTTGCTAATATCTTTTTCATTGTTCTGAATTTTAAATATTCCACATGATTTTCTTGTTCTCGATGCAAAGATACGCGTTTTTCCTGGTCCGTGCAAGAGGGATGACCTATTTTTGTGAAGGGGTTTCCCTTTTATAGCGGGGAAATTTCCCTGTGGCAGCGTTACAAGGCGGCAAACGGGGAAAAAGCGTCATTGGCAAGGGTACAAAGCGTCGGCAAGTTGATTTATGTCAATAATAAGTGGCAAAAATACACAAATTCGCGAAAAGTGTTGCGAGATTGCGGGGAATGCCTTACCTTTGCACTCGCATTCGGGAGAATGTATCCGTTAAAGTTTTCATAGGTTAGTAGTTTGATAGATTTAAGGTAAAGATTATGTTATTAGATTTTGAAACAACAGTGATGTTGGCGATAACATTTATTATGACAATACTTTGTATAGTCACATTGGTTAACACCAGCGTTACTCAATTGTTTTCAGGAGGCCGAAGTGAGTGATCATATCGTCCTCTTTTTTTGTACCTATAGCCGGGGTTCCTCCTATACCCCGGTTAAGATACAAAGAAACCTGGCAGGGACTGCGAAGTCCGCATGCCAGGTTTTTTTGTTTGTGAAGGGTAAATATTTACTTTTTTACATTCCGGGAGCCGAGACGAGGACTTTTGCGCTCGAGTTGTTATATTGCTGCGGAATGGTGAAGGAAACTCCGTCGTAGGAGAGCGTCTGTCCGCCTTTCACGTCCACATCCTTGTATTTTTTGTAGCCTGTGGTGGAATTGGCGCTTGGTGTCACCGCTTTTCCGCCAACGCCCATGACTGTTGCGCCGTTGGTGAAGACGTAAGTTGTAGAGCCGTCCACCTTGAAGGCCGTTCCGCTATCGGAAGATGCGCACACGAGGATGGTTCCTCCGGCCAGGGTGATGTTTCCGTCGCTCTTCACGCCCTGCGGCTTGGAGTCCTCGCTGCCATAGACGTAGGTGGAACCGATAGTGACAACGTTCACCGTTCCGCCTTCGATATTGATGTCGCCGTCGGCATTGATGCCCTTTCCCCCGCTTCCTGTGGAGCACAGGTTAAGGGTTCCCCCTGACATGTTGAACATTTCGTCGCACTTCACTCCTGCACACGAAGAGAGGTCGAGCACGCCGTCCACCGTTTCGTAGGTGCCGTCGCCGGTTGTGGTGATGTCGATGGTTCCACCTGTCATGACGTATTTTCCTTCACACTTCATGCCTTTAGCCGCCGTTCCAGGGGTTGTTGCCATGAGCGAGCCGGCGTTGACGATGATGCCGCCGTTGTTCTCGTCGGTAGAGCTTTTCTTTTTCTCCACGTCCACAATGTCTTTTCCGGCATTCACGGTGATGTTTCCCCCGTCCATGAGGAAGAACTCATTGACGTGGAATCCGTCGCCGTTGGGTGCCTCCACCTTCACTATTCCCACCTTTTCGCCGATGTCCACTCCGGCATCGGTATATACGCCGTGGTGTACGTTTCCAATGATGGTGAGCTGGCCGGAGCTTCTCCATTCCGACTTTCCGTTGATGACGAGTGGCGCCTTATGGCAATCGCTCCCGTCGTCGGCCACGTTTGTCAGTCCGTCGGCCAGGTAGTTGACGGTTTCCTTTGCAATATACAGCTTTGTTTTCTTTCCGCTCTGAATATTGATGGCCGCACTGTCGGGGCAGGTCAGCGTGAGGTTCCTCAGCTCCACGGTGGCCTTTTTCTCGCTATCCATAAAGAACGAGCCGTTGTCGGACTGCCCGCTCAAGACGTAAGTGATTTCCGCCTCCACAGTGCCGTCGTAGATAACTTTGACGTGGGCGCCGTTCACGGTGGCCTGTATGGCCGGAGCAATGTCGCCCGAAACGGTGACGTCGGCCTGGTTGCCGTTATAGTTGACGTTGACGGTAGCCGGAGTCACGGCCTCCTCGGTGATGTCGATGCGCGTGATGTCGTTGAGGTTATAAGTGCGCAATCCCACGGTGAGGCTCTCGCCGTTCTTGTAAGCCATTTTCCCTGCATCATCGGCAGTGATGGCATATTTCACGTTTCCCGTCACGATGTTCATGGTCTGTGCGTGCATGCCGAGGACCGTTGCCAGGGCAGCAACGAAGGAAAGAATCCGTTTCATTTCACTGCGATTTTAAGGGTTTCGTTGTTCTTTTTCACTATATAGATGCCCTTTTTCAGGTTCCGGCGGGCCTGGTCGAGGGTGTCGAAGCGTCCGACGAAGTGTCCTTCCGGCGTATAGACGAGCACCGACAGCCGGCCTTTGTCGGCAATTTCCTCAATGCCGGTGGGGTCTTTCGAAAAAAACATCTGCGCGAGAGAAGCCACGGGAAGGGTTGTTCCGTTGCTGGCCACAAGGTTGCCTCCCGAGAAAGTGAGGCTGAGGTTTTCGGTAGGCAGGTCAACAGTGGTGCCGTCGGTTTGCTCCAGCACCAGGTATTTGTAGTCGGCTGCCTGCATGCCGCCAAGGATGGCCAAGAGCGACACAGTGAGTAGAAGTCTTTTCATATTGAACGATAATTAGAGTAAATGATTGATAAAGACGGGCAAAGATAGTGGTTTTTCCTGAAATCTGCAAAAGATAGGGAGAAAAAAAAGAAGGGCAGGCCCCTTTTTCGAGAGCCAGGGGGCGAAAGAGGGCGGGGAGAGGCGGCGTTTGAGAAAAAAGGGAACGGAAGCGGAAGCTAATTCGCGGATTTTGTGTATTTTTGCAGGCAGAAACAAAAAAGCGAGAACCATGAACGAAGAAGGATTTCCTGTATTGAAGGCCGACGAGGAGCGGGCATTGGCGGCCGACGCCGTTGAACTGCTCAGCCGGTTGATTGCCACGCCAAGGGTGAGCCGCGACGAGGGCCGCGCCGCCGACATCATGGCCTCGGCCATTGAGAACGAGGGCTTTGAGTGCCGGCGCGAGGCCAACAACGTGTGGACGGTGGCCCCGGGATACGACGCCCTGCGCCCCACCCTCCTGCTCAATGCCCACCTCGACACGGTGAAGCCCGTGAGCACCTGGACGCGCGACCCCTTTACGCCTTTCCGCGACGGCGACCGCCTCTATGGCCTGGGCAGCAACGACGACGGCGGCGGCCTGGTAACGCTTTGGCAGGTGTTCCGCGTGATGTCGCGCCGCCCGCGCACCTACAACCTGGTGTTCCTGGCCTCGGCCGAAGAAGAGGTGTCGGGGCAGGACGGCATCAGGCGCGCATTGCCCCTGCTTCCGCCCGTCAACGTGGCCATTGTGGGCGAGCCCACCGGCATGCAGCCCGCCATTGCCGAGCGCGGACTGATGGTCATCGACGGTTGTGCCCACGGCGTTTCGGGGCATGCCGCCCGCGGCGAGGGTGTGAATGCCATCTATGAAGCCCTCGACGATTTCCTTTTCCTGCGCAGCTACCAGTTCCAGCGTGTAAGCCCCTTGCTGGGTGCCACCACGATGGCGCTGACCGTGGTGAACGCCGGCACCCAGCACAACGTGGTTCCCGACCGTTGCCAGTTTGTCATCGACGTGCGCACCAACGAGCTCTACCAGAACGAGGAGGTGTTCGACTTCCTCTGCCAGCGGCTCAAGAGCGAGCTGAAGGCGCGGTCGTTCCGCCTGCACTCCTCGCGCATCGACAACGGCCACCCGCTGGTGAGGCGGTGCGTGGAGCTGGGACTCGTGCCCTTCGGTTCCCCCACCCTCTCCGACCAGTCGCTCATGTCGTTCGCGTCGATGAAACTGGGCCCGGGCGAGAGCAGCCGTTCCCACCGCGCCGACGAATTTATCTGCGTGAGCGAGATTGAAAACGCCCTGCATTTGTACTTACAAATCCTTGACGGGCTGGAGCTATAAAAAACTGGTTGTCTTTCTGCGCTTTAGCAGGTCTTATCCACTTAGTCCGAGCCTGTCGAAATTGAAGACGACTCCAGTCCAGACCGCAAACGACTGCAGTCCGAACCGCAAAAGGACTGGAGTCGTTTGCGGTCTGGACTGGCGGCAATTGCCGTTTGGGGTGCCGGGAAGCCGCAAAAAGGTGGTTGGGATTCGCGGGACTGCCCAGCTTGCAGGACCAACGGCAAAGGGGAGGGCGTTGACATTTATTTGGTAAAAACGCCGGAACCACACGCGCCCTTTTCGCTAACAGACCTTAAAAAAGCACTTAATAAATCAATAAAAACATAATATTCTGTATAAAAGGTGCGATTTTTGCAGATTTCTGATTACTTTTGCACCCAAAAACCGAAAGTTATTAAGGATGAAAAGATTTTGGTTGCCTTTGGTGGCGGCATGGTGCACGGTGTGCATCATGTCTTCGTGCTTAGGCGATAACGACGAAATTACTTATTACGACGACACGGCCATCACCGCTTTCGCCGTCAGCACGGTGAACTGCTACCAGTACGTCACGTCGAAATCCGGCACCGACAGCCTTGTCAAGACCACGATTTCGGGGTCCTCCTATAAGTTCTACATCGACCAGCTGAACCATGAAATCTACAACCCCGACTCGTTGCCCTACGGCACCGACGCCGCCCACGTCTTGTGCAGCGTGTCAACGCGCAACGGCGGCCAGCTGGCCATTCAGAGCATGACGAGCGACACGCTGATGATTTTCAACACCAACGACTCGGTGAACTTCTCGCAGCCCCGCAAGGTGTTTGTATATTCCAACCGCGGCACCTCCTTCCAGGCCTATACGGTGAAGGTGAACGTCCACCAGGAGCAGGCCAACGCCTTCCACTGGAACCTGATGGCCGAGGGCACTGAGCTCTCCGCCCTGCAGGGCATGAAGGCCATTTGGTCGGGCGGAAAGATGTATGTATGGGGAACGGCCAACGGGCTGACCACCAACATCTGGGCCACGGCCGACGACGGCGCCTCGTGGACCATGCCCGTGCCCCAGTGGAACGGCGTGCTCGACGGCAATGCGTGGAAGAACGTGGTGGCGTGGAACGGAAAGATGTACGCCCTTAGCCACGGCATGCTGGTGGCCACTACCGACGGCACCGACCTCGACGTGGTGGCCCAGGCTCCCCAACTCAAGCAGTTGCTGGCCGCCGGAACGGGCAAAATCTACGGCGTAAACACCGACGGCCAGATGACGTCCAGCACCGACGGCGGACAGACCTGGCAACCGGAAACCATGGACACCGGCGCCGAATGGCTGCCCACCCGCGAGGTGAGCGGATGCCTGCTCAAGGTGGCCGCCGACAAAGAGGAAGAGCGCATCGTGGTGGTGGGCAACAGAGACGGCGAGACCTATGCCGCCGACGCCAATGCACTGGTGTGGGGAAAGCTGGAGGACTACGGCCCCAATGCCATCGCCCACAGCTGGATTTTCTACAACACCGACAGTAGCAACCGCAACCTGCTTCCGCGCCTCAACCAGCTGAGCGTGACCACCTACGGCGAAGGCATGGTGGCACTGGGACTGGGCGGCTTTGGGCAATGCACCGAAAGCCCCCTCACCGCCATCTATGAGAGCCGCGACGGAGGCATCAACTGGCGCAAGCGCAGCTACCTGCCCCTGCCCGCCAGCATCGACAAGGGCGCCAACGCCCTCACCATGGCCGCCGACGACCGGCAATGCCTGTGGATTATCTGTGGCGGACAGGTGTGGCGCGGAAAGCTCAACAAGTTGTCGTGGGACAACCCGCAGACCATTTTCACCAAGTAGAAGAATGGCGTGCTTGCACGCTCATACATATTTATAATAAATAGGTAAAACAGCATGAGGCGACTGCTTTTCATCATGACTCTGGCGGCAACCGTGGCCCAAGCCTGGGCACAGTACGACGACGAATACAAGATGGAAGTGGGTGCCGGCGTGGGAACGTCCACCTATCTGGGCGACTTCAACGGCAACATCACCAGCGGTGCACAACCCCTGGGTGCCCTCGTGCTGAAACGGGTCATCAACCCCTATATGGGCGTGGCCGCGCAACTGGCCTTCGGCAAACTGAAAGGAACGTCGGCCAACGTGAAGACCTATTACCCCGAATTGCAGGGAGAGCCCTACACGTTCAGCAACACCGTGGCGGGGCTCGACGTGCGCTACGAGTACAACTTCTGGCCCTACGGCACGGGGCGCGACTATCTGGGTGCGAAGCGCCTGACGCCCTTCGTGTTCGGCGGACTGGGGCTGGCATACGCCGATGCCGGCGAGGCGCAAATTGCACTGGCCATGCCCCTGGGCATGGGAGTGAAATACAAGGTGGCGCCGCGCCTGAACCTGTCGCTGGAATGGGCCATGCACTTCACCAACAGCGACAAACTCGACGGCAAGGCCGACCCCTACGTCATAGAGAGCACGGGGCTGATGAAGAACAGCGACGGATTTTCCACCCTGCTGTTCACGCTCACCTATAGCTTCATGCCCAAGTGCCGGGTGTGCCACAATGCCGATGAATAACCCTGAAACAACGACAACAAAGGCCTTAGAAGATATGAACACCGAGTTAGACATGAACCGCATACCGCGCCACATCGCCATCATCATGGACGGCAACGGGCGCTGGGCCAACGAGCGCGGACAGGAGCGCACATACGGCCACCAGGCCGGCGTCACCGCAGTGAGGACCATCACCTCTGAATGTACGCGGCTGGGCGTGAAGTTCCTGACGCTCTACACCTTCTCCACCGAGAACTGGAACCGACCGCAACAGGAAGTGGCGGCACTCATGGCACTGCTCGTGGCTTCGCTCGAAGAGGAAATCTTCATGAAGAACAACGTAAGGTTCAGGGTCATCGGAGACAGGAGCCGACTGCCACAGGAAGTGAAAGACGTGGTGAGCGGACTTGAAAAGCGCACCGAGAACAACAACGCCATGACCGCCGTCATTGCGCTGAGCTACTCGTCGAGGTGGGAACTCACCAAGGCCATGAACGACATGGCACGCGAGGTGGCCGAGGGAAAGCTCAAACCCGGAGACATCACGGAGGAAACGGTCAGCAACCACCTGGAATCACACTTCATGCCCGACCCGGAACTGCTCATCAGGACGGGCGGCGAGCTGCGCATCTCCAACTACCTGCTATGGCAGATTGCCTACTCCGAACTGTATTTCTGCGACACCTACTGGCCCGACTTCGACGAGGAAGAACTCCACAAGGCCATCGCCGACTACCAGCGGCGGCAACGACGGTTCGGGAAAACGGAGGAACAGGTGGAAAACGAACAGAAAACCCAGTCATAACGCCCCTGCGGCCTATCAACGCAACAAGGCCGGCCGCAGAACAATCATACGACATTACAACCCATAATGAACAGATATTTTGGAACTTTCCTGCTGATGGCCGCGCTCGTGGCCTCCATCACCGTAAAGGCGCAGGAGAAAATCGTCAACCCCGACATCTCATACGCCGGAACACCGAGAAGCTGCACGGTGGCGGGCATAGAAGTGTCGGGCGTGGAAGGCTATGAGGACTATGTGCTCGCCGGCATCTCGGGCCTCTCCGTGGGACAGCAGATACACGTACCGGGAAACGAAGTCACCGACGCCGTGAAAAGATACTGGCGACACGGACTGTTCTCGGAAGTGACCATCACTGCCGACTCCATCATCGGCGACAACATCTACCTGCACATCTTCCTCGCCGTGAGGCCAAGGGTGTCCGACATCAACTACATTGGTATGAAAAAGTCGGAACGAGAGGACATGGAAAAGAAACTCGGACTGCTGAAAGGCTCTCAGATAACTCCCAACATGCTCGACAGGGCTAAAATCCTGGCCAAGCGATACTACGACGACAAAGGCTACAAAAATGCCGAAATCACCATCACGCAGAAAGACGACGTGAGCAACAAAAACCAGGTGATTCTCGACATCGAGGTGGACAAGAAGGAAAAAATGAAGGTGAAGGAAATCACCATCGAGGGAAACGAGAAACTCTCCGACGCAAAAATCAAGGGAAAACTCTTCACCAAGGGCGCCTTCGGAAGCATTCACGAGGCAGGAAAATTGTCGTCGTTCCTCAAGAAAAAGAAATACACCCCCGAGAGATGGAAGGAAGACAAGCAGAAACTCATTGAGAAATACAACGAGTACGGATACCGCGACGCCACCATCCTGGAAGACAGCGTGTGGAACTACGACGACAAGCACGTCAGCATCTACATAAAAGTGGACGAGGGCGAGAAATACTACATCAGGAACATCACTTGGGTGGGCAACACCGTCTATCCCACCGACAACCTCAACAAGGTGCTCGACATGAAAAAGGGCGACGTCTATAACCAGAAACTCATGGACAAGCGCCTCAACAAGGACGACGACGCCGTGGGCAACCTCTACTGGAACAACGGCTACCTCTTCTATCGCGTGCAACCCACCGAGGTGAACATCGTGGGCGACAGCATCGACCTGGAAATGAGGATTGAGGAAGGGCCGCAGGCACACATCAGCCGCGTGAGAATCAGCGGAAACGACCGCCTTTATGAAAACGTGGTGCGACGCGAATTGCGCACCAAGCCGGGCGACCTCTTCTCGAAAGACGCGCTCATGAGAAGTGCCAGGGAAATTGCATCCATGGGACATTTCGACGCCGAGCAGGTGGAACCGAAGGTGGAACCCAACTACGAAGACGGAACGGTGGACATCAGCTGGCCGCTGGCACAAAAGTCAAACGACCAGGTGGAGTTCTCGCTCGGATGGGGACAAACGGGCATCATTGGGCGCGTGGGACTGAAGTTCAACAACTTCTCAATGGCCAACCTCTTCAGGAAAAACGGCGAGCACAGGGGCATCCTGCCCACCGGCGACGGTGAGACGCTCTCGCTGGGCTTCCAGACAAACGCCGACTACTACACCTCGTCGAACATTTCCTATTCCACGAACTGGTTCGGCGGAAAGCGCCCCATTCAGTTCTCAGTGGGCGCCTACTACTCCAAGCAGAGCGACGTGTCGAGCAACTATTATAACACCGCCCTCATGCGCAACTACTATAGCGGGCTCTACGGTTACGGCTACGGTTACGGAGGTTACGGAAGTTCTTATTACAATAGTTACGAAAACTATTACGACCCCGACAAATACGTCAAGCTGATGGGCGTCAGCCTCGGATGGGGAAAGCGGCTGCGCTGGCCCGACGACTTCTTCACCCTCAGCCTGGAATTGTCATATACGCGCTATATGCTGAAGAACTGGACCTACTTCCTCGTGTCGAACGGCAACTGCAACAACCTGAACCTGGGCATCACCCTGGCGCGGTCGAGCAGCGACAATCCCTACTTCCCCCGCCGCGGCTCCGACTTCATGGCCTCCGTAACGCTCACACCGCCATGGTCGGTATGGGAGAAATACGACTACGCCAACCTGGCCATCGACGAGAAAGCCCTCGACTACAACGAGCAGCAACAGAAGAAATACCGCTGGATTGAATACCACAAATGGAAGTTCAAGAGCCGCACCTACACCGCCCTTACCAACGCGCAGAAATGCTTCGTGCTCATGACGCGCGTGGAGTTCGGCATCCTCGGTGCCTATAACCGCGACAAGAAGTCGCCCTTCGAAGGATTCTACGTGGGCGGCGACGGCATGAGCGGTTACAGCTCGGGCTACGCCGAAGAAACCATCGGACTGAGAGGCTACGAAAACGGCTCCATCTCGAACACCGCCTTGAGGGAATCGGGCATGGGCTACAGATACAACGCCTACGCCTACGACCGACTGTCGGTAGAGCTGCGCTATCCCTTCCTCTTGGGCAACACCACCATCTACGGCCTCGGATTCCTCGAAGCCGGTAATGCATGGGTGGACACCAAGAAATTCAACCCCTTCGACATGAAGCGCTCGGCAGGACTCGGCGTGCGCATCTTCCTCCCCATGGTGGGACTGATGGGCATAGACTGGGCCTACGGCTTCGACAAAGTGCTGGGCAACAACGCTTACGAACGGGGCGGATCACATTTCCATTTCATTCTCGGACAGGAATTCTAATGGCCGCAAAACCGGAAATTAACAAATTATAAGTATCTCTCTTTAATCCTTAGCCACTGAAACGGCGTCATAAAGCAAGAATCAACCCTATAGTATTATGAAAAAAATAATGATGACCGCCCTCGTTGCCATCGTGGCAATGACGGCAAGCGCGCAAAAGTTCGCGCTCATTGACATGGAATATGTGCTGAAAAACGTGCCGGCATACGAACGCGCCAACGAGCAACTCTCACAGGTGTCGCAGAAGTGGATGGCAGAAGTGGAAGCCCTTTCCACAGAAGCCCAGACCATGTATAAGAACTACCAAAACGAGGTGGTGTTCCTCTCGCAAGAGCAGAAAAAGGCCAAGCAGGAGGAAATCATGAAAAAGGAGCACGACGCCAGCGAACTGAAGAAGAAATATTTCGGACCCGAGGGCGAACTCTTCAAGAAGCGCGAAGCACTGATGACACCCATCCAGGAGGAAATCTACAACGCGGTGAAAGACATCAGCGACCTGCGCGGCTACAGCCTGGTGCTCGACCGCGCCAGCGACACCGGCATCATTTTCGGCTCGCCAAAGATTGACATCAGCAACGAGGTGTTGCAAAAACTCGGATACGGCAACTAAGGCCGCACACAAAGAAAATAATTAGTAACCATAAAAAAGAACAAGAACAATGAAGAAAATGTTATTCATGCTGATGTTGCTGGCTCCAATGGCAACATTTGCACAGAAGTTTGGACACGTTGACACTCAGGCCATTATGCAGTCGCTGCCTGAACTCAGCAAGGTAAACGGTGAGCTCGAAGCACTGAGCAAAGAATACCAGAACCAGCTGGAAGAGATGCAAAAGGAACTGCAGACCAAGAGCGAAAACTACCAGAAGATGCAGAGCACGATGAACGAGACCAAGAAACAGGAAACCGAGGCCGAGCTCAACAAGCTCTATGAGAAATACCAGCAGGCCCTGCAAGACAACCAGGTGGCCTTCCAAAAGGCACAGCAGGAGAAAATGCAACCCATTCAGGACAAAGTGTTCCAGGCCATTGAGAATGTTGGCAAGAACGGAGGTTATGTCTATATCATGCAGACCGGTTCACTGCCTTACATCAGCTCAACGCTGAGCACCGACGTCACCGCCGCCGTCAAGGCCGAGCTGCAAAAAATGAAATAACAAAACGCCTGCCGTGGCCATGACGGGACCGCCCTGCCATGGCCACGGTTTTTCATTTCCCCACCCCCGGAAACAAGCACCGACGTTTGTCTCTACAATGAAAAAAACTACACCCCACCCCTTCCGCAAAGCCCCGGTATGCTGCCTGGGGCTGTTGTTGTTTTTAACCCTTATGCCCTTGTCGGCCAGGGCACAGGTGAAATTCGGGTACCTCAGCTATCGCCAGGCCTTCCACAACATGCCGGGCTTTGCCGTCATGCAAAAGAACCTGTCGCAATTACAAAGGCAGTTCGATGAAGAAGCCAAGCGCGCCGAGAACGAGTTCAACCAGAAGTACGAGGAATTCCTGACCGCCCAGCAAGCCATGGCCCCGGCCATCCGCCAGAAACGTCAGGCCGAACTTCAGGAACTCATGGAGAAAAACATTGCCTTCAAGGGCGAGGCCGCACGACTGCTGGAGGCCGCACGACTCGATGCCGAGAAGCCGCTGAAGGAAACCCTCAACAACCTCCTTGCCGACATAGGCCGCGAAAACGGATTTGCCTTCATCCTCAACACCGACGACAACGCCTGCCCATACATCGACGCCGACATGGGCGAGGACATCGGACCGGAGGTCCTGAAGCGCCTTTCAACACCCTGACCATCATGTTTCCATCAGCCCCCGGGCCCATCGGCATCTTCGACTCTGGCTATGGCGGACTCACCATTCTGCATGGCATCCGCCAGCTGCTGCCCCAATACGACTACCTGTATTTGGGCGACAATGCCCGTGCGCCCTACGGCAGCCGCTCGTTCGAGGTGGTCTATCAGTTCACGCGCCAAGCCGTGCTGAAGTTGTTTGAGCGCGGATGCCACCTCATCATCCTGGGGTGCAACACGGCATCGGCAAAGGCACTGCGCAGCATCCAGCAACGCGTGTTGCCCGAAGTGGCTCCCGAACGGCGCGTGCTCGGCATCATCAGGCCCACGGCCGAGGTCATCGGCCAGCTCACCACCTCGCGCCATGTGGGCATCCTGGCCACCGAGGGCACCATCGGAAGCCAGAGCTACAACATGGAAATCCAAAAGCTGCACCCCGACATCACCGTTACCGGCGTGGCCTGCCCGCTGTGGGCCGCCATCGTAGAGGCCAATGAGGCCGACTCACCCGGTGCCGACTACTTCGTGGGCAAGTACATCGACCGGTTGTTGCGCCGCGACAAGGCCATCGATGCCATCGTGCTGGGCTGCACCCACTACCCGCTGCTCATGAACAGCATCCTGCGCCATGTGCCGCCCGGCATAAGAATTATTCCGCAAGGGCAATATGTGGCCGAAAGCCTTTCCGACTACCTCCACCGCCACCCCTCCATGGAGCAGCGCATCACACAAAACGGCACCTGCCACTACCTTACGACCGAGAGTCCCGAAAAATTCAAGGAAAGCGCACAGATTTTCCTCCACGAGCAAGTCAACGTCCAGCATGTTGACCTTGACTGACATGCCCTTTCCCCATTGTTCCCTTTTCGCATGTCCCCGACTTCCCCCCTCCCCTCTTTTTTTCACGCCTTGGAAACCTCCGCGCCGCTGCCCGAGGCCATGCCCGACCCGTTTTCGGGCGCGGTGCATCCTTTGTGCCGGGCCGCTGCCGAAGAAGTAAAAGCGTATATTGGCCGTGCTTCCGAGGAAATGCGCCGCGATGCCCTGAGCGGAAAGATGTTCGGCGTGCTCGTGGTGGAAAAAGAAGGACGCGTGGGATTTCTCGCCGCCTACTCCGGACTGCTGGCCGCACGCAACGACTGGCCGTGGTTCGTGCCGCCCGTTTTCGACGCCCAACAGCCCGACGGACACTTCAAGCGGCGCGAGCGCGAAATATCGCAGCTCAACAGGCAGATAGCCGATTTGGAGCAGTCGGGCGAATACGCCGCGGCCCTGCAGTCGTGGAAGGAGGCACAGGCCGCCAATGCCGCCGAAGAGGAGTCCTTCAGGCAGAAAATGCGGCAGGCCAAGCAGTTGCGCGACATACGCCGCCTTCA
>JAFVHN010000022.1 GCA_017474515.1 Prevotella sp.
CGGCGACGGCTATTGGGTGAAAAACTTCGGCGTGAGCGGCAGGACTATGCTCAACCACGGCGATGTCCCCTATACGAACGAAACGGCTTGGCGCGACGCACAGGCGTTTAACCCCGACATCGTCATCATTGCCTTGGGCACTAACGACTCGAAACCCCAGAACTGGAAATATGCCGGGGAGTTCAAGAGCGACCTGCAACAAATGATTGTCACGCTTTGTCCGCAGCTGGCGCAACCCGTGAAAAAGAAAGGCAAGAAAGCGAAGGCCACCACCCCCGTGGCCAAGCCGCGCATATTGCTCTGCACGCCGCCCCCGGCCTACAAGTCATCGTGGAACATCAACGACTCCATCATCGCCAATGGCATCATCCCCATACAGGAGGAAGTGGCCCGAGAATACGGATTACAGGTGATTGACCTGCACACCCAAATGTCGGGAGCCGAAGACCTGATGCAGGCCGACGGCATACATCCCAATGAAAAGGGAGTGAGGCGCATGGCGCAAATCATCGGGGAGGCCGTGAAAGGCGAAAAATAATGAACTCCCTCTAAGGCCCCCTGCGTGGTAGATGTACGTCTGACAAACCCCTCTCCTTACGGGATGGGTTGGGCCATCGGGGCCTTGGAGAGAGACTGTTTCCCTCCTTACGAGATGCGCGGGGGCTTTTTTTCAAAATAATATAACTCTTTACATAAAAATGAAAAAATTATTTACCTTCTTCTTTCTTGTGCTCTTCGCTTTTTCAGCGTGGGCACAAGGACAGTCGGTGTCTGACCAACTGAAGGCAGACCCGAGAAAAGCCTATGGCAACGATTATCCCTATCAGCCTTTCAAGGGCCGTCTGACAAAGGCACCAAGTGGTTATAAACCATTTTACATCAGCCACTATTCGCGTCATGGTTCGCGTTATTACTGGACTGGTCAGCTCTATACCGACCTTGACAAACAACTGGCGGCAGGGCACGAAAAGCATGTGCTCACGCCCCGGGGCGAGAAACTCTACAACGATTTCATGGCCGTGAAAGACGAACTGAATGCCGGCGTGGGCGAACTCACCCAGCTTGGATGGGACCAGCATCAGGGCATTGCGCGCACCATGTACGGCAATTTCCCCGAAGTGTTCAAGAAAGGCGGCAATGTGATGGCCATTTCGTCGCTCAATGTGCGCTGCGTGCTCAGCATGTCGGCCTTTTGTCAGGAATTGGTGCAATGCAACCCGAAACTGGAAATCCGCGAGGAGTCGGCCCGCCATACCCTCGACGGCGTGGTGCCCACCGACCGCCAGAATCCCGTGAAGCACAAAGTGCCGCGGCCCAAACCGCGCTATGAGGCCAACCGCGAAAGGTTCTTCAGCATCAACACGTTGCCCACCGACGTTGCACGCCGCATTTTCAGTTCCACGGAAGACATTCCCGGCGAGGAGCGCCGCATAGGGGAAAATATCATCAACCTCTATAAGTCGCTGCCCAACATCGGCAAAGAAGGAATGATGGACGGCATCGTGACCGACGAAGAACTTGCACGCATCTGGGAAGCCGATAACCTGGGTTCCTATTCCTGGGTATTCGGGCCGCAGTATGAAACGGTTCCCGTGCTTGAAGACATCCTCAAGAAAGCCGAGGCCGTGGTCAGCGGGAAAAGCGACCGCGTCGCCGATTTGCGCTTCGGCCACGACACCATTCTTGGTCCCCTTACTGTCCTGATGGGCATCAACGGTGCCGACCGCGACCCCGAAGACCCCAGTGAGGTGAAAAACATCTATCAGAATTGGGAAACATGCAAGGCTTCCAACATTCAGCTGGTGTTCTATAAGAGCAAGAAATCCCCCGGAGACGTTCTCTTGAAATGTCTTCTCAACGGTCAGGAGGCCAGTTTGCCCGTGCCTACAACCATGTTCCCTTATTATAAATGGAGTGATTTCCGCGACTTCTATACCAACCGTTGCAACACCATTAAAAAACTTCCGGTAGAATGAAAAAAAATATCCTTACACTTTTGCTGGCCCTGCCCGCCGTTGTTTCCTTTGCACAGCCAGCCATTCCCCGCGATGCAAAACTTGAGGCAAAGATAGAGAAAACCCTCAAGAAGATGACCCTCGACGAGAAAATCGGCCAAATGCTTGAGCTGAACCTCGACATCATGGGCTCCTACGATGCCAACAGGCAGTGGCAGCTCAACGAAACCATGCTCGACACCCTTATTTCCAACCATAAGGTGGGCTCCATTCTCAATGCTCCGGGCACCCGCGCCGCAACAGTTGAACAGTGGCAATATTGGATACGGCTCATTCAAGAAAAGTCGATGAAACACATCGGCATTCCCACCATCTACGGCCTCGACCACAACCATGGTGTCACCTATACGCAGGGTGGAACGCTCTTTCCACAGCCCATCAACATTGCAGCGTCGTTTAATACCGAGCTGGCCCGGACGGGTGCCGAGATTACGGCCTACGAGAGCCGTGCCGCCAACTGCCCGTGGGTTTATAATCCCGTGGTCGATTTGGGCCGCGATCCTCGCTGGCCCCGCATTTGGGAGAGTTTCGGCGAAGATGCCATTGTGAACAGCCGCATGGTGGAAGCCCAGATAAAAGGCTATCAGGGCGATGACCCCAACCACCTGGGAAAATACAATGTTGGCACCAGTACCAAGCACTATTTTGCCTATGGAGCCCCGTGGACGGGCAAGGACCGCACTCCCGTTTATCTGTCGCCGCAGTTGCTCCGCGAGAAGTATTTCGAGCCTTTCCGCGCTGCCGCCATGGCTGGCACGCTGACCATGATGGTTAATTCAGGAAGTGTCAACGGAGTGCCCTTGCATGCCAGCTACGAATATCTCACCAAATGGCTCAAGGAAGACCTGCAGTGGGACGGCATGCTGGTCACCGACTGGGCCGACATCAACAACCTCTTCCAACGTGAGCGCGTGGCCAAGGACAAGAAAGATGCCATACGCATAGCCATCAACGCCGGCATCGATATGTCGATGGACCCCTATAGCGTGGATTTCTGCATCCTTTTGAAAGAACTCGTCCAGGAAGGCAAGGTTCCCATGTCGCGCATTGATGATGCCGTGCGCCGCATCCTCCGCGTGAAATACCGCCTCAACCTTTTCGACCAGCCCAACACCGGCGGCAAAGGTTACGAGAAATTCGGCTGCAGCGAGTTTGCCGAGAAATCCCTCCGCGCCGCCGAAGAGTCGGAGGTGCTGTTGAAGAATGATGGCAATATCCTGCCTTTGGCCAAGACCACAAAAATCCTGCTCACCGGTCCCAATGCCAACCAGATGCGTTGCCTCCATGGCGGATGGAGCTATACTTGGCAGGGCTCCCGGGCCGAGGACCTGGCCGAGAAATACAACACCATTTACGAGGCCCTCTGCCAGAAGTTCGGAGCTGACAATGTCATTCTTGAACAGGGCGTGACTTACAAGGAAAGCGGTGCTTGGTACGAGGAAAACCCGCCGCAGATAGCCAAGGCCGTCAATGCGGCAGCCGCTGCCGACGTCATCATTGCCGCCATCGGCGAAAATTCCTATACCGAGACTCCCGGCAACCTCAATGACCTATGGCTTTCCGACAACCAGCGCACGTTGGTGAAAGAGCTGGCCAAGACAGGCAAGCCCGTCATTCTCGTGCTCAACGAGGGCCGTCCGCGTCTCCTTGCCGACATAGAGCCGCTGGCCAAGGCCGTGGTTGACA
>JAFVHN010000023.1 GCA_017474515.1 Prevotella sp.
CCATCCGAAACCATTTGATAATGCCGCGGCGGGCGGACATACATGAAGTATGTCCCTACAATCGTGTTGTTCTGCCGAATTGTAATTATTCGTACCCCCCTGTTCAGGCGGCCTATAGGGGCCGACGCTTCCAAGCGTCGGTACCACCGATGATTTAGTTACTCCGACGCTAGGAAGCGTCGGCTCCTATAAATCGGCTCTTATTGCGTCGGCTTCTATTGCCCCTGTAGGGACATACTTTATGTATGTCCGAAAACACCCGGGAACATCCGAAACCATTTGATAATGCCGCGGCGGGCGGACATACATGAAGTATGTCCCTACAATCGTGTTGTTCTGCCGAATTGTAATTATTCGTAACCCCCTGTTCAGGCGGCCTATAGGAGCCGACGCTTCCAAGCGTCGGTACCACCGATGATTTAGTTACTCCGACGCTCGGAGGCGTCGGCTCCTATATCGTCGGAACTGCTGATGTTTAAGTTACTCCGACGCTCGGAGGCGTCGGCTCCTATAAATCGGCTCTTATTGCGTCGGCTTCTATTGCACCTGTAGGGACATACTTTATGTATGTCCGACCCCCCTGAAAACATCCGAAACCATTTGATAATGCCGAGGCGGGCGGACATATATGAAGTATGTCCCTACCCTAAATATCCTGTCTGTAATTATTTTGAAAAATTTTCCGTTTTCATCCTACAAAAAAAAATGTTTGCAAGGGGGGCATGTTTTTCGGCGTTTTTATGTATATTTGCACCGTAAAAACCTTTCAAACAAAAATCAATGAAAAAGCTTACTGTAGTTTTGCTGTCCTGGCTGGCCTTGTCGGCCTCGGCCCAGACCCTTCCTTATCAGGATCCCGACCTTACGGCGTATCAACGCGCCCTTGACCTTTGTTCGCGCCTCACGCTGGAAGAGAAGGCGCAGCTGATGCTCGACGAAAGCCCTGCCATTCCGCGCCTGGGCATCAAGAAGTTCTTCTGGTGGAGCGAGGCCCTGCACGGTGCCGCCAACATGGGCAATGTTACCGTGTTCCCCGAGCCGGTGGCCATGGCGTCGTCGTTCAACCCCGGCTTGCTCTACCGGTGCTTCGACGTGGCCAGCACCGAGTTTCGCGCGCAATATAACCACCGCATGCTCAACGGCGGCGAGGACGAGAAGTTCCACAGCCTCTCGGTGTGGACGCCCAATGTGAACATCTTCCGCGACCCGCGGTGGGGGCGCGGTCAGGAGACCTACGGCGAGGACCCCTTCCTCACGTCGGTGATGGGCGATGCCGTGGTGCGCGGACTGCAAGGCCCCGAGGACTCCAAATACCGCAAGCTGTGGGCCTGTGCCAAGCACTACGCCGTGCATAGCGGTCCGGAATATACGCGCCACACGGCCAACCTTACCGACGTGTCGTTGCGCGACTTCTGGGAGACCTACATGCCCGCCTTCAAGCACCTGGTGACGAAGTCGAACGTGCGCGAGGTGATGTGCGCCTACCAGCGGCTCGACGACGACCCGTGTTGCGGCTCCCAGCGCCTCTTGCAGACCATCCTGCGCGACGAGTGGGGGTTCAGCCACCTGGTGGTGAGCGATTGCGGCGCCGTGTCGGACTTCTATGAGTCGCACAAGTCGTCGTCGGACGCCGTCCACGCCTCGGCCAAGGCCACCCTTGCCGGCACCGACGTGGAATGTGGCTACGGCTATGCCTACCGAAGCATCCCCGAGGCCGTCAGGCGCGGGCTTATCACCGAAGACGAGGTTGACAAACACGTGGTCCGCCTGCTGGAAGGACGTTTCGACCTCGGCGAAATGGACGACCCCGAGCTCGTGGAGTGGTCGAAGATACCTTATTCTATTATGGACTGCAAGGAGCACCGCAAGTTGTCGCTCGACATGTCGCGCCAGACCATCGTGCTCCTTCAGAACAAGGGCCAGGTGTTGCCGTTGAGGAAGAACCGCGAGAAGATAGCCGTCATTGGTCCCAATGCCGACAATGCACCCATGATGTGGGGCAACTACAACGGCATGCCCAACCACACGGTGACCATCCTTGACGGCATCAAGGCCAAGCAGAAGAAGCTGTTCTACCATCCGGGCTGCGACCTCACCTACGACAAGGTGATGGACTGCCTGCTGGCCTCGCAGTGCAGCTTTGAGGGGAAGAAGGGCATGAAGGGCACCTTCTGGAACAACCGCGAGATGGAGGGGAAACCCGTCACCACGCAATACTATACCACGCCGTTGGCCGTCACCACCGCTGGCATGCACAACTTCGCGCCGGGCGTGCAGCTCGAGGACTTCTCGGCAAAATACGAAACGGTGTTCACCCCGGCCGAGTCGGGAGAATATGTGGTGAACGTTGACGGATGCGGCCATTTTGAACTCTACATCAACGGCGAGCAGAAATTCCGCCACCACATCTGGCGCACCACGCCCAACCGCGTGCCCATACAGGCCGAGAAGGGCAAGAGCTACAACATCGAGGTGAGATTCTCGCACATACACACCTACAACGCCAACCTGAAAATCAACGTGGCCAAGGAGCTGCCCATCGACTATCAGCAAATCATCAGGCAGCTCAACGGCATCGACAAGGTCGTTTTCGTGGGAGGCATATCGCCTGCACTGGAAGGCGAGGAAATGCCCGTGGAGATAGAAGGTTTCAAGGGCGGCGACCGCACAAACATTGAGTTGCCGAAGGTGCAGCGCGACTTCCTCAAGGCGCTCAAGGCGGCCGGCAAGACCGTCATCTTCGTGAACTGCTCGGGCTCCTGCATAGCCCTGGAACCCGAAACCCAGACCTGCGACGCCATCGTGCAGGCATGGTATGCCGGTCAGGAAGGCGGAACGGCCGTGGCCGACGTGCTCTTTGGCGACTACAACCCCGGCGGAAAGCTGCCCGTGACCTTCTATAAGAACAGCGGCCAGTTGCCCGACTACGAGGATTACTCGATGAAGGGGCGCACATACCGTTATTTCAACGACCCGCTCTTTGCCTTCGGCTACGGCCTGAGCTACACCACTTTCCAGGTGGGCGAGGCTGAGGTGGAACGCCTTGAACCAATGCCCGACGAGCCTTTGTTCAGCATCTCCGTGCCCGTGACCAATACCGGAACAATGGCCGGAACGGAAATCGTGCAGCTCTACATTCGCAACCCGCAAGACCCCGACGGGCCGCTGAAGAGCCTGCGCGCCTTTGAACGGGTGGACGTGAAGCCCGGGCAGACGGGAAAGGCCACCCTGCTGCTCGACAGACAGGCGTTTGAATTCTGGGACGAGGGCTCCAACACCATGCGCGTGAAGCCCGGCGACTACGAAATATTCTACGGCACCAGCTCGCAGGACAAGGACCTGAAGACTTTGACCATAAACGTTGACTCGGCCAGCGTTGATTACGACAACGAATACTTCTCGCTCAATGAAGTCCGTTTTGAAAACTTCACATCCAACGAAGACTGGCTCGACAACGACTACATCCGCGCCCTGCGCACCTATATCGACGATTTCAAAAGCGGAAAGGTGAAAGACCCGGACCTTGACAAGGTGAAAGAAAAAATCAACGGGCAGTTCGTCGTCCTCAACGTGGAACCTTTCATCATGGGCGGATTGTTCCTGGTGGTGGCTTTTCTCGACAGCCCCAACGACGTCTTCACCTCATGGATTTATAGCGACGTGGACCAGGAGACGAAAACCGTCTCCGGCTACGAAGTGCGCACCGTCAGGCTGGAGGAGGAAAAGAGCGAGCTGACCAAGGAAGAAATCCTGGAAGCAGTGAAAGAGCACCCGGAGCTGAAATTGTGGTAATGACTTACGCCCCCCCATCTGACCATCTCTGACAATGGAGATAAAAAAGCCCGTTATAGCTGTCATGACCATTGCAATCATAACCTTAGCAGCTGTCTTGATGATGAATACAAACGAAGAAGTGAAACAAAGCGCCGTGCCTGCCCCCACGGTAAGGCCGGCCACGCAGGCGGGACGGTTCTATGAGGCCGACCCGCAGGTGCTCAGCCATGAGGTTGACAGCCTCCTTGCCCGCCACGCCGAACAAGTCTCTCCCGGCGACGTGGCGGCACTCATAGTGCCTCATGCAGGCTATTATTTCTCGGGAAATGTGGCGGCGAAAGCCTATTCCGCACTTCCCGACGGCAAGCGCTATGAACGCATTTTCCTATTGGGGCCCAGCCACCACGAATGGCTCGACGGCGCTTCGGTGAACAGTGAGGCCGACTACTACGCCACGCCGTTGGGAAATGTGAGGGTTGACCGCGAAACGGCACGCCAGCTCATCGCCTCCGACAGCGTGTTCGCCTATCGTGAGGAGGCCCACAGCCAGGAGCATTGCCTCGAGGTACAACTTCCCTTCCTTCAGCGCAGGGTGGGGGAGGTGCCGCCCATCGTACCCGTCATCATTTCAACCAACGACTATTCAAAGCTGAAACGCATGGCGGAGGTGCTGAAGCCTTGGTTCAATAGCGGCGACAACCTCTTCATCGTCAGCAGCGATTTTTCCCATTATCCTTCTTATGCCGACGCTTGCAAGGTGGACGCCCGCACAGGGCGGGCCGTGGAAAGCGGCGACGTGGAGCAGTTTATTGCAACTATCGAGGCCAACGCCCGCAGCGGCATGAAAAACCTGGCCACAAGTGCCTGCGGGGAGTTCGCCATTATCACGCTGATGTGCATGCTCGACGGCCAATACGAGGTGAAACATTTGCTATACCAGAACTCCGGCGACATCGACCGCAATAACTACAATCGCGTGGTGGGATACCATGCCTTTGCCGTGGTGCGCCGCGAGCAGGCGTTTACGCTTTCCAACGAGGAAAAAAGGGTGTTGAAGGAAATTGCACTCAAGAGCATCGAGGACACCCTGCACAATGATGTGCCCGAACTGACGCCGGCCCTGAGGCAGAAATGCGGGGCTTTCGTGTCGCTTCATAAGAAAGGGCGGTTGCGCGGTTGCATAGGACATTTCGGCGAAGACACGCCGCTGCACGAAACGGTGGCGCAGATGGCGCGGGCCGCCGCCTACGAAGACCCGCGCTTTCCTCCATTACGGCGCGAGGAACTCCGCGACATCGACATTGAAATCTCTGTCCTCACTCCCATGCGCCGCATTCAAAGTCTCGACGAATTTCAACTCCATCGCTACGGCCTCTACATCCGCAAGGGCTTCCGCAGCGGGACGTTCCTGCCGCAGGTGGCCGATGAGGTGAACTGGACGAAGGAAGAGTTTGCCGGACACTGCTCGCGCGACAAGGCTGGACTGGGATGGGACGGCTGGCGCGATGCCGAACTCTACGTCTATGAGGCCATCGTTTTCTAATCTCACTCAACTTTCTATACTCAAGTTGATGTAGTTCAGGAGTTACAGGAGTTCAGGAGTTCAGACAATACTTCCAACCTTTGCAAACTGACGAAAAGGAAGCCTTCAGGACTATTAAGTTTGAGTTATGAGTTATGAGCTTCTGCTGCCGTGCATAATTCATAACTAAGAATTCATCATTTAAAAGCATTTTATCTCCTGTAACTCCTGAACTCCTGTAACTCCAAGAAGTTGAGCGAATGCGAAACTTGATTATTTTTACTTTCTTTTTATGACTTCCCGAAAACTTTCCGACGACGAGATAATAGAGGGATTCCGCATGGGGAATGCCTCTATCATCCGCGATTATTTCTACGGTTATTGTCTTGCTGGCTACAATCTTTTCGACCAGAAATACGGGTTGAACAAGAAGGAAAACCTCGACTTCATGTCGCTGGCCCACCAATATGCGCTCTATCTCATGGAGCACAACTGGAAGCCCTTGGAAGACCATTCGCCCAATGTCAGCCTGAAAACATGGTTGATCGGCGGCTTCCGCTATGTGGTGCTCGACGCGCTGAAATGGCACCACAAGGAATACGGCAGCATCACCTTCGAGGACTACCTGCGCACGTTCGATGCCGGCGACGACTTGCGGCGGCAGTTCAACGGCATGGTGGAGGACTTTTGCAAAAACGCCTCGTTGAGCACACAGGAGCGAACCATTGTTGACATGTTGCTGTTGCGCGGATACAAAATCAAGGAAGTAGCCGATCAGTTGGGGCTTACTTCCTCGGCTATCTCACAGAAGTTCAAGCAACTGCGTGAGAATGTCATCGTGCCTTATTTCCGGAAAAACTTCGACCTCGACCTCGACAACCGCGAGGTGATAGAAAAAACATGCGAAGAATCTTTGGACACCGGTGCCGTGCGTTCCCAGGAAGAGTTCATCATTAATGAACCCTTCGAATCTGTTTCGAAGAGCAGTGAAGGCCTTAGAGCATTTAAAAAGATTGATATATACGACGTCAATCGGGGCTTTTCCTCAGAAAGGGCGCCGAGACCTGCAAGGCGGCCCAGACGCACCACGCCGGAGTTTATTACCGAACTGGGGCCGGGCGAGATTTTCGTCTTTGGCAGCAACCTGCGCGGCATCCATGCCGGTGGTGCCGCCTACGCCGCCTGCCGGCGCTTCGGAGCCGTCATGGGGCAGGGCGTGGGACTGCAAGGCCAAAGCTACGCCATCCCGACGATGCAGGGCGGAGTGGAAACCATACGGCCCTATGTTGATGAGTTCATCGACTTCGCCAGGCAGCACCCCGAGCTCACCTTCCTGGTGACGCGCATCGGATGTGGCATCGCCGGTTTTACCGACTGGCAAATCGCGCCGCTCTTTGAAAAGGCGCATGCCCTCGAGAATGTGGTGTTGCCGGAAGGATGGATTTAAAAAGTTGAAAAAGAGTAAACTTTTTTAAGTATGAGTTATGATTTATGAGTTGTTGCCGCCGCGCATCATTCATAACAAAGAACTCATAATAAAAAAACTTTTAACTCCAGAAATACTTATTTCAAATTTCGCATGCTTAAGGAGTTTAGGAGTTTAGGAGTTTTCGCGGCTTTCAGCCGCTGGAGTTTAGACATTAGTTATTTTCGTTGTCTTGTTGAAATGGGCACGACAAGACTATCGTCTAAACTCCTAAACTCCTAAACTCCTAAACTCCAAGAAGTTGAGCGAAACTTGAATACTTATTTAAAAGGTGAAAATTGATTTTGGCTAAAAAGGGAAGGGGAATGGGAATGGACCGCCCATTTGCGGCATTTTTATTTCCCGCGGCGTTTGTATGCGTGGCTCCCAGCCTTTGTCAAACTGCTCGATGTTGCGGTCGAGGAAGGCCAGACGGTTGGCCAGCCATTGTTTCAGCACGCTGATTTCCTCGTCGTAGGAACTCACGCGATAGGCGGCAAACCAGCTGATGGCATTGCCTCCGAAGAAATTGCCCCCGAAGGCATTGTCGCCGAAGGGGAACCCTCCCTCAAATCCCCCTGCCGGTGGCGGTGGAAAAGGAAATCCCCCTTCCCCGATTGGTGGAAAGGGAAAAGCTCCTTCCCCGGCTGGCGGAAAAGGAAATGCCCCTTCTCCGGCCGGTGGGAAAGGAAATCCGTTGCCGAAAGGATTCCCCCCGGGAGCGGCCTGTTGTTGAGCCGTTTGCTCGTCGGCCGAGGAAAGCAATTCGGGATATTTCGCAAAATGTCGTTCCACGCACGGCCCCATCAGCCGGGCGTGCCGGTCTATGTAGTCGTTGATGGCCTTGTTGCTCAGAACGTCTTTGCGCAAGGCCTTATAGCGCACCTTCACCGCCTTGCGGAAGGCCGGGTCCTGCAACAGCCGTTGCCACAGGGCCGGCGTGGGCTGGGTGTTGCCGCCCTCGAAACACCACGCCTCGGGGTTGTTGGCGTTGCAAAAATTGCAATTGCCGTAGGCCAAATTGTAGTCCCACACGGGCCCCGCCACAAGTTTCCCCCCGCTCCCGTCGGCATGTTGTTTCTCCTTGTAGAAATAGGCGCTGCGCTTGTAGCCGTCGGCGTTGAGGCTCAGCTCGGTATGGATGAAATAGTCCACAAACGAGGGCACGTCGATGAAGTGCGCATAGCCCACCTTGGGGTCGGCGAATTGTTCCGACTGAATGGTCGTTTCCATGGAATCCACGAAGCTCTCGATATACGCCAACTGTTCGGGTTGCAGCTTGCTCTTCTTGGGATAGATGCACGACCATGTTATTTGGCTCATCATGATGCCGTCGCCGATGCCGGGCACCTTCGACGGGAAGGTGGCGTCGTTCTCGTCGTAGGTGTCAATGCGCAGGATGTATCCGCCGGTGAGGTCGCGCCCCGCCACGTCGCTTTTCTTCAGTTTTGAAATGTTCACGCGCTGCTCACCGCGCTTGATGGCCTCCGAAAGGATGTAAACGCCGCGGTAGTCGCCGTTCAGCGTCAGCTCCACCAGCCGCGTGCGCGGTGCCCAGTGCCCCATGTCGCGCCATAGTTGGAAGGCCAGCGGGTCGCGCACCGCCGACACGTCGTTATAGGGCGCCAGCAGCACCCAGTCGCTATGGGCGGGCATGCCGAGCAGGGGCGCATCCACCTCCTTGCCTTCCTTGTCGCGTAGTTCAACGGTGTATTTCTTTTGGTTGAACGATAGCGAGCTGTTGCCGCGCAACTTGATGCCGATGGGCCCTTCATAGTCGGCGGCCGTCATGTAGGCCGTCACTTTCTCACGCGCATTCAGCGTGGTGTCGGCCGTAATGCTTATCTGTTCCACGGCCTTCAGCTCTTTTCCTTCCTTCTGTGCCTGAAGCTGAAGGGCAAAACCGGCCAGCAGAAGAACCTTAAGAAGAATAATTCTTTTCACCTTTTTCACCTTTTAATAAGTAGTTCAGGAGTTAAAAGTATTTTTAATTATGAGTTCTTCAAGTTTCGCATTCGCTCAACTTCTTGGAGTTTAGGAGTTTAGACGATAGTCTTGTCGTGTCCATTTCAACAAGACAACGAAAATAACTAATGTCTAAACTCCAGCGGCTGAAAGCCGCGAAAACTTCTAAACTCCTAAACTCCTTAAGCATGCGAAATTTGAATGAGTTCTTTATTATGAATGAAGCGCGGCGGCAACAACTCATAACTCATAACTCATAGTTAAAAGAGTTTACTCTTTTCACTTTTTCAACTTCACAACGGCGTACGACGTGGCAGGCATGTGAATGCTTACCATCCCCGTTTTCTTGTTGTGCTCTATTTTGAACCGGTCGCCGGCCAGCAGCGTGGTCTTGTTGAACTTCACGTTCACGGGGAACGTGGCGTCGGAGGCCTCCGCCCTGGGGTTGAGCATCACCAGCACTACGTCGTTCCCGGCCGCCCTGGCATATACGAAGGGATAGAGGCTCTCGCTTTCGGCCGAGGGATAGATGGGCACGAACTCGGCGTAGTTGGCCAGTGCCGGCTCGCTATGGTGCAGGGCGATGAGCCGCCGCGTCTTGTTCAGCAGCGAGTTGGGGTCTTTCTCCTGAGCCTCCACGTTGGGAGCCTCGGGCGAGGGGTCCACGGGCAAATACAGGCTCTTGGCGTCGCCGCTCGAGAATCCCAGGTTCTTGCCGCCGCTCCACTGCATGGGCGTGCGGGCCCCGTTGCGCGGCTGGTAGGCGCCCTCCACCTGCGGCCAGTTGCCCGGCAGCTGCTTCATGCCGATTTCGTTGCCATAGTAGAGGAAGGGCACGCCAGGCATGGTGAACCCGAAGGCATAGATAATCTCCAGCTCCTTGTCGGTGCGCCGGTTGCCCAGCCGCGCGTTGTCGTGATTGCCCAGCGGCAGGCTGATATAGCCTTTCCCCACGGTCTTTTCATACTGGTCCATGTAGCTTTTCAGGAAGGCGGTGATGTCGCCTTTCCCCTCGGCGTCGAAGTAGCTGTGTCCCTCGCTCACGCCGTTGAGTATCCTCCAGCTCTCTTTCTGGAAAAGGTCGTTATAGCCGTTGAACCAGTGGAAGAAATCCACGTGGAAACAGTCGTCGAGGGCGTCGGCCGGATACGACCACTCGGCCACCATGAACCCCTGCGGGTATTCCTTCTCCAGCAACCGGCGAATCTCGCGCCAGAAGAGCTTCGTCTCGTTCTCGTTGGTGTTGAAGAACTGCTCGTTGCCCCTCACGCGCCGCGTCTTCACCAGTGCCCCCGCCATGTCGGCGCGGAAGCCGTCGGCACCCATGTCCATCCAGAACCTGAGCACGTCCTTCAGGTCCTCGCGCATCGCCATCACGTCAGGGTGGTTGGTGGGCAATTGCCACGGCTGCTCCGGGTCGGGGTTGGCAAAGCCGAAGTTCAGCGCCGGCTGGCACCAGTAGAAGTTGCGCATGAACTGCCCGTTGCGCTGCCCGTAGCCCTTGATGAACTGCCCGGCGAACTCGCGCGGCGGGTCCACCCAGTTGGTCTCCGTCCAGATGTAGTAGTTGGAGTATTTGTTCTTCTCCTGCTTCTGCGACTCAATGAACCACGGGTGGTCGATGGCCGTGTAGCTGATGACATAGTCGAAGATGACGTGCAGGCCCCGCTTGTGGGCCTCGGCAAAGAGCCGCCGCGCATCGTCGTTGGTGCCGTAGCGCGGAGCAATCTTGTAGTAGTCGCGCACGTCGTAGCCCGCATCCATGAAGGGCGAGTCGAAGAAGGGATTCAGCCAGATGGCGTCCACGCCGAGGCTCTTCACATAGTCGAGCTTGCTGATAATGCCCGGCAGGTCGCCGATGCCGTCGCCGTCGCTGTCGCAGAACGTCTGAGGGTAAATCTGGTAGAACACCGCGTTGCGCGCCCAGTCCGGCACTTTGGGAATTTCATAACGCCCCGTAATGGTCTGTGCCGACACGGCCAGGCCCAGCGCCGTGGCCGCCAACAGGAGTGATTGTCTGATTGTCATAACGATGATTGTTTGGTAAAGTACTTGCCGGCGCCTCCGCCGCGCTTTTCACTGCAAATGTAGAAATAATTTCCGAATTACGGGCCGGCAGGTCCAAGAAATTAAGTTTTCTTTAGAGGAAAGCCTTAGAAAAAAGTGAAAAGTGAAGAGTGAAGAGTGAAAAATAAAGCCCCCCTATCCCCCTAAGGGGGGAAGACGTACGGCCCAAAGGCTCCCCTCCTTATGGGATGGGCTGGGGGTGGGCTCTTTTTTGAAACGAATTACAACTAACTCGACTTTCTCAAGTTGATGTAGTTCAGGAGTTACAGGAGTTCCGGAGTTCAGACAAAACTTCCAACCTCTGCAAACTGACGAATAGGGAGCCTTCAGGACTAATGTCTGAACTCCTGTAACTCCCGAACTCCTGTAACTCCAAGAAGTTGAGCGAATGCGAAACTTGAACAACTAATTATTCATATTTTTCACATTAGTTTCAAAACAATAAAAACACAATTAGCAAAATTCGTTTCCTGTCAATGCTTTCGTTGATGGTAATCGTCCAGTCCGGCTCAGTCCAAACCGCATCCGACTCCAGTCCAGACCGCATCCGACTCCAGTCCAAGCCGCATCCGACTGCAGTCCTATTTACGGACGACTTGCAGAAGGACTGGAAATTCCACACGTCAAAACGTTATGTTTCAAGACCTTATTCCCAACCACTTTGTTCTGAAACGAATTGGCTCAGTTCAGGCGAATTTGCAATTCGCCTGCCATGAATATAAGGATTTGCAATCCGAAACCATTGTCTCGCATTAAAAATGCTGATTCTTTGTTCTGAAACGAATTAGCACGAATTGCAACTAATTCAATCCACGAATTACAACAAATATTATTTGAAACTAATTGGCACGAATTGCAACTAATTTAATCCACAAATTACAACTAATTCTTTTTTGAGGGCTTGTTATTTTGAAATAAATTTGAATATTTGACCAATTAAAATTTGTGGAATAATTTGTTGTAATTAGTTGTAATTTGTTTCAAAAAAAAGAATTTCGGAATGCCCTTTTGTGTCTTTTTTTATTCTGAAACTAATTATCACGAATTGCAACTAATTCAATCCACAAATTACAACTAATTATATTTGAAACAAATTGGCACAAATTGCAACTAATTCATTTCACAAATTACAACTAATTCTTTTTTGAGGGGAACGGGGTTCAAATTGTGGCTTGCCGCTTGTAGGGACATACTTTATGTATGTCCGAAAACACCCGAAAACACCTGAGAACATACAGATGCCCCGTTCTGCCGAATTTGCAATGCTCCGTTTTCTTACGCATAATGTAGGGACGTGATGTATCACGTCCGCCAGCCCACACACAATGTGCCAAACCATCGCATGTCATCGGTTGCGGACGTGATACATCACGTCCCTACTGTCGGCAGAACGGGAAAACACCCGGTTGTACCGAGGCGGGCGGACATACATAAAGTATGTCCCTACGCGCATGTTCTTTTTAGTATTTAATAGTCAGTCCGCCACAAATAGGAGCCGACGCTTCCAAGCGTCGGAGTATATATTTTTTTTGTTAGTCCGACATTCTTAGGAGCCGACGCTTCCAAGCGTCGGAGTATATATATATTTTTGTTAGTCCGACGCTCGGAGGCGTCGGCTCCTATAGGCGTCTGGGTATATTTTATTTGGTTAGTCCGACGCTCGGAGGCGTCGGCTCCTAAATGCGTCGGCTCCTATAGGCCCCCTATACGCATGTTCATTTATATATAAGTAAGTGAACAAAAATAATTGTAAGTGTTTTTCTAAAACGAATTATCCTCATTGCTTTTTAATTTTCCACTAATTATCTTCAATATTAAAGGGGCAAAGAATTAAAACAGAATTAAGACAAATTCGTTTCAATATAATAAGATAATGATGTTTTACCACTTATCATCGAAACCGCATAAAAAAATCCGAATATCTCTTGCATATTCAAAA
>JAFVHN010000114.1 GCA_017474515.1 Prevotella sp.
CTCACAAGCGGCGGCAGTTTAGTTACTCCGACGCTTGGAAGCGTCGGCTCCTTATGGCGGCGGGGTAACTTTTTATTTTGGCATACAAGCGGCGGCTGTTTAGTTACTCCGACGCTTGGAAGCGTCGGCTCCTAATGGCGGCGGGGTAACTTTTTATTCAGGCATACAAGCGGCGGATGTTTAGTTACTCCGACGCTTGGAAGCGTCGGCTCCTAAAAGCGTCGCGGTAACTTTTTATATAGGCATACAAGCGGCGGTTGTTTAGTTACTCCGACGCTTGGAAGCGTCGGCTCCTATAGGCGGGGTAACGTAAAAATCGGCGGCTTCTAAACGGCGGAGTAACTAAAACATCGTCGGCTCCTTTGGAGTCGGAGTTCGCCCGAACAGGGGTTAGGAATAATTACAATTCGGCAGAACGACACGATTGTAGGGACATACTTCATGTATGTCCGAAAACGCCCGAATATGCCGAGGCGGTCGGACTACATCATGGGGAAAGGAAACCCGCGAAACACGCCGTTTCAACCCAAAAGTGAAAAGCAAAGTGTTGAAAAATGCAAAAAACGATGCAAACAGTTGGCTATGTCGCAAAAAAGTGCTTACTTTGCAAGCTATGAAAAAAAATATCTTCATTCTGATTATTTTGGCATGCTACACCCTCAGTTCGCGGGCTTACGACCTGGAGGAGTGGAACGTTTATTATAACATCACCGGTCCCGGCGAGGTGGAAGTGACGCAGGGCGAGAAGGCTTACGAGGGCTTTGTCAACATTCCCGACTCGGTGGTGACCGCGGGAACGGTCTATCGCGTGACGGCCATCGGCGACCGCGCCTTCATGTTGTGCGACCGCCTCACGTCGCTTCGGTTGCCCACCAGCCTGAAGCGCATCGGCACGGCAGCCTTCGCCTCGTGCCGCCTGCTCAGTTTCCTGCGGTTGCCGGCAGGAACAACCATTATCGGCGACGAAGCCTTCCTGGGGTGCTCGGGACTGGTGTCGGTGAACATTCCGGCGTCGGTCAAGGAAATCGGCACCGAAGCCTTCGCCCGTTGCACACGCATGGAGCGCATCAATGTTGACGAGAACAGCCAATGGTTTGCCATGGTTGACAACTGCCTCTACAATAAAGAAAAGACCACGCTCCTGGCCTATCCCAACGCCCACGGCGCACAATTCATGGTGCCGCAAGGCACGCGCGACATTGCGCCCCGCGCCTTCGAGGGTTGCACGGCCCTGCAATCGGTGATGCTGCCCCCGTCGGTGACCGCCATCGGCGACGCCGCCTTCTACGGGTGCACCGCGCTCACATCGGCCCAGTTATCGCAAGGCCTGGTGACTATCGGCAAATGGGCCTTCGCCGAATGTGAGAACCTTCCCACCATCCGCATTCCGGCCCAGACGGCCACCATCGGCGAAGATGCGTTCAGCTTCTGCAGCAACATGACGGCCATCTACGTTGACGAGGCCAACAGCCATTTCTGCTCGGAGGGCGGCGTGCTCCTCGATGCCCGGCAGGCCACCGTGGTGTGCTTCCCCTGTGGCAAGGACGGCTCCTATAGGATTCCCTCCACGGTGACGGCCGTGAACAACCACGCCTTCTATGGCTGCACAAAACTCCAGACGCTCATCATTCCGGCCAGCGTGGCCGAACTGAAGGACAACCCCTTCGTGTTTTGCGACGCACTGACCGACATCGTGGTGGAAGATGCCAACGCGCGGTTCGCCTCCGTTGACGGCATTCTGTTCAACAAGGCGAAGGACGACATCGTGTTCTTCCCCAACGGCCGCGAGGGCAGCTACACCATTCCCGAAAACATCACCGAGGTGAAACGTGCACCGTTCATGATGAGCCACGCCCTGAGCGCGCTCACCCTGCCCTCGTCGGCACGCACCATAGAGTCGCAGGCCTTCCTGGGGTGCTACGGCCTGACCGCCGTCAACATTCCCTACGGCCTGACACAGATTGGCGAGCAGGCGTTCGACGACTGCGCCAACCTTCGCGACATCATCTGCTGCGGTCTGCCGGTGCCCTCGGCACCCTTTGCCAGCGAGAGCTATGCCAACGCCACCCTCTACGTGCCGCGCGGGGCGGCGTCAACCTTCATGGGCAACGGGGAATGGGGACAGTTTGGCAACGTGCAGGAGTTCGGCATCTATATTCCCTATATGTCGGTGGCCAGCGGGGCCGACTTCTGGCTGCCGCTGATGAAAATGAACACGCTGCCGCTGAGCCGCGTGGAGGCCGACATCACGCTGCCCGCGGGCATCACTGTAAGGACGGGCGACGACGGCAGCATCATGGTCAACCTGGGCGGAAACGGCGACACGCACACCGCCACCTGCCAGCATGTGGGGGACCAGACCTACCGCCTCACCATTACGCCCAACGGCACGGAGCCGCTCGACGACGACCCCACCGTGTGCGTGGTGGCAATGACCTGTAGCAGCACACTGCCGCTGGGTCCGGTGGAATTTGGCACCGACCACACCACCATCGACATTGCGCACCCCGCCATCAAGGCCACCGCCGTGCAACAGGGCGCCACCTTCAGCATCAACATTGCCGACCCGCTGGGCATCACCCTTGCGGAAACCGACCGGCTGGCATGGCCTGCCGACATCTACAACCTGCAAGGCATCAGGGTGAAGGCAAATGCTTACAATCTGAAAGGACTGCCCGGCGGCATCTACCTTGTGAACGGGCACAAAGTGGTGGTGAAATAGCGAAAACACCTTTATTTAAAAAAAAACGTCAGCCAAGCGAAAATTTTCACTCTTTCGCTTGGCTGTTTCATAAAAAAGACCTATTTTTGCCCTATCAAACTCAATACTATGTATGTTTAACTAAAATAACCGTTATGAACGTTGAAAAAATCATGTTCGCCCTGGAGCAGAAACATCCGGGCGAGGCTGAATTCTTACAAGCCGTAAGAGAAGTGCTCACCTCCATTGAGGAAGTGTACAACCAGCATCCCGAATTTGAAAAGGCAAAAATCATTGAGCGCATGGTGGAACCCGAGCGCATCATCACCTTCCGCGTGCCTTGGGTGAACGACAAAGGCGAGGTGCAGGTCAACATCGGCTACCGCGTGCAGTTCAACAGCGCCATCGGCCCGTACAAGGGCGGACTGCGCTTCCACCCCTCGGTGAACCTCTCCATCCTGAAGTTCCTCGGCTTTGAACAGACCTTCAAGAACGCCCTCACCACCCTGCCCATGGGCGGCGGCAAGGGCGGCTCCGACTTCGCACCCAGGGGGAAGAGCGACGCCGAAATCATGCGCTTCTGCCAGGCATTCATGACAGAACTCTACAAGGTCATTGGACCCGACTGCGACGTGCCCGCCGGCGATATCGGCGTGGGAGGCCGCGAAATAGGATACCTCTTCGGCATGTACAAGAAACTCACTCACCAGTTCCAAGGCGTGCTCACCGGAAAAGGCTTGGAATGGGGCGGCTCCATCCTGCGCCCCGAGGCCACCGGCTTCGGCGCACTCTACTTCGTCAACCAGATGCTTCAGACCCACGGCATCGACATCAAGGGCAAGACCATCGCCATCAGCGGTTTCGGAAACGTGGCATGGGGCGCCGCAAAGAAAGCCACCGAGCTCGGCGCAAAAGTGGTGACCATCAGCGGACCCGACGGATACATCTACGACCCCGAGGGACTGGACGACGAGAAAATTGAATACATGCTGGAACTGCGCGCAAGCGGCAACGACGTTTGCGCTCCCTACGCCGAGGAATTCCCCGGCTCGAAGTTCGTGGAAGGCAGGAAACCCTGGGAGGTCAAGGTGGACATTGCACTGCCCTGCGCCACCCAAAACGAGCTCAACGGCGAAGATGCCGACATGCTGCTCAAGAACAAGACGCTCTGCGTGGCCGAGGTGTCGAACATGGGATGCACGGCAGAGGCCGTAGATAAATTTATTGCCGCAGGACAGCTCTTCGCACCGGGCAAAGCCGTCAACGCGGGCGGCGTGGCTACCAGCGGACTGGAAATGACGCAGAACTCCATGCGACTGGGATGGAGCGGCAAGGAAGTGGACGAGAAGCTGCACTATATCATGTCGAACATTCACGACCAGTGCGTGAAATACGGAAAGCAGGACGGCTACATCAACTATGTGAAGGGCGCCAACATCGCCGGATTCATGAAGGTGGCCAACGCCATGATGGCCCAGGGCATCGTGTAAACCACAAGCCGACAAATATCATTAAAGGGGCATCCGCCAGCGCGGATGCCCCTTTAATGATGTCTTTCAGACCAACGAGAGAGTGTTCTTAGCGGCTACGGCTTGTGGCCACCTCAAAGGTCTGCCCGCCCTGTACGGCCACGCCTGGCTGAGCCTGCACGCTTACTTCAAACTGCGCCGTGCCCTTCTTCAGGCTGCGGTCGCCAACCACGGTGGCGGTGTAGCGGATGCCGCTGCCCGGAGCGATGCTCTCCACCTCGATGGTGGGCGACACCAGGATGTGGCGGTTGCCGGTCAGTTCCATAACGACGGGCTTCACATGATAGAGCGTCTGGCCCGATTTGTTCTTCAGGTCGAAGGCAATGCGGCTCACCTCACCGGCCGAAAGCGTCAGGTTGCCGTCATCGTCGAGATAGCGAACGTTCTCAATGACGAGAGCCGACGACGATGCGAAATTGGCCGATGCGCCCGGCACGCCGCCGATGTTCAGGTCGATGCGGTCGTCGCCGCCGTTGTTCGGGTCGAAAGCGCCGTCCTGATTGCCGTAGGAATAGTTGCCTTGGCCATAGCCCTGGTTGCCGCCCTGCTGCTGATAGCGCTGGTCGCTGCGCGCCCTTACGGCATCGTGGTAGCCCTCTATCTTACGCTGCTGGGCCTTGTCGGCGGCATTGCCAATGGCTCCGCCAACAGCGGCTCCGCCGGCCATGCCGACGATGTAGCCCCAGTCGCTGCCGCGCCCACCGCCGGTTATACCGCCGATGGCTGAACCCAACATGCCGCCAATGGAAGAACCTGTGTAGGCGCCGGTGGCCATGTAAGAGCCGCAACTGCTCATCAGCAGTGCCGCACCAACTGCAAAAACCATCACTTTTTTCATCTTTTTGATCTCCTCTTTCCTTATTTGTTGAACGTTATTATCGGTTATTGGCGAGAGGCCTTGTAGCACACCGCCTCTTTCTTTACGGTGCAAAAATACGACAAAAACTTTATACGGCAAAGAGTTTTTCCCTAAATCAGATAGGAAAATCCCTATTAACGCACTGGGCGACACCGACAAGCTAACGTCCGCCCACCATGATGCCATAGACCGCCGGCGCATATTTCCGAAACAGCCAGCCCACACCGACAAGCAGGGCAGCCACCACAAACGGCGTGAGCAGGTACGACAGGGCATGCGCCGGCCACCCTCCGCCCAGCACGCCGGAAATGCCTTTCAGCACAGTTTGGAGCAACGGCTCATGGTAAAGGTACAGGAAAAAGGTGAACGGACAGCACAGGCGAAGCACAGGACACGACGCAAGGCGGAACCTGCGCGAGACCACCAGGTCATAGACGCACCACAGCGCGCTTACGCCTAACGACACTTCGGCCACCCTGAGATAGGGCCACAGCACACTGCCATAAATCTGACGGAAAACGGCAAACGAAAGAAAGGCTGCCACCAGCACATACACCCACCGGCGAGAAAGCTCCGACAGGCGATGCAGCAACAGGCTGCCGGCCACGAAGAAATAAAGGCCGAAAAGAAAACTGTACCGGGGAAAAAGGAAATAGAGCGCCAGGGCAACGGCAATGCTCCACAGCCCGGCCTTCTTGCGCACATACCACACGCAGGGCGACAATGCCACAATAATCAGCAGGTCGCGAAGAAACCACAGGTGATAGGCCCAAGGCATGGCGCGGCCGCTGTCAACAAACAGGCACATCAAGGTTTTCACGAAGTTCTGCTCGCGAAAAAGCCCCACATAGTCAACGCTGGAGGGCACGCCCGTCAGCAATTCCTTCAGAACGGGTTGCAAAGGATAGAGAACGGCGGCAATGACAAAGGGCACAAGCAGCGTGCGCACACGTTTCACCATCTTACGGAACACATTGCCCAGCACATTGGCATTGCGGAAAAACAAATAGCCGGAAATGGTGAAGAACATGGGCACGGCACATGGACCGAACATGCCCGAAATACAGGCACGAACGGCAAAGGGAACCGACAAACCCGACAGGTAAACGTCGGAGGAACCGGCATGGATGTAGAACACCACAAGGATGGACAGAAACGAAACCACCCTGAGCTTCTCTGAGAAAAACGTGGTCATGGCTGGGCTGGGGTGCTTTATCCGTGCAAAAGTACGAAGTTTTTACGAAACAACAGGCGAAATAAGGGAAAAACAAATATAATTGCCGTCATATTTCGCCCAGTGTCATAAAAATATGTAACTTTGCAAACGAATTACATACACGACAAAGAAGTCCCCCCGTAAAACCGACTTCAGCACTATCGTCTGAACTCCTAAACTCCTAAACTCCTAAAACCCCAAACAACCGAAAAAATAAAACGAAATGAAAAACTTCCGATTAACACTGGCCGCCACCATCATGCTGGCGGCGTTCACCAAGACGTCAGCCCAGTCGCTGGCAACAAATTACAAGGGAACGGGCAACAGCAACCCCATCAGCCCTTGCGTTTTCTGTGCCGACCCCACGGCACTGGTCTGCGACGGCCGCGTCTATGTCTATGGCACCAACGACCATCAGCAGTTCCTCCACAACAACAAGCAGGGTTCCAACAACTACGGCAACATCCGCTCGCTGGTGGTCTTTTCGTCTGACGACATGGTGAACTGGACCTTCCACGGAACCATCGACGTGGGAAAGCTCTGCACATCATGGGGATGGCGGTTCGCCGCGTCGTGGGCACCATCGGTCACATGGAGGGAAACGGAAAACGGGCAACGCGAGTTCTTCCTCTACTTCGCCAATAGCGGAGGAAGCATCGGCGTGCTGACGGCTTCGGCACCTACGGGGCCGTGGACATCGCCCTTTTCGAAACCTTTCATCGACGACACCACGCCGGGAGTGAAGCCCTGCAACTGGATTTTCGACCCGGGAGTGCTCATCGACGACCAGGGCACGGGATGGATTGCCTTCGGAGGCGGCGACCCCCAGCCCACGGGCTCGAAACTCATGCCGGGAAACTCGCGCATCGCAAAACTGAAACCGTCGATGATACAGCTCGACGGAAGCGCCGTCAACCTGCCGGCACCCTACCTCTTTGAGGCCAGCGAGCTGAACATGATGAACGGGCGGTATGTCTATACCTACAACACGTCGTGGAGCGACCGCGACGACTGGAACAGTTACCCCGGACGCGGAGGAAATGCCGCGCCCTCCTCCTGCAGCATGTGCTACATGGTGACCGACACGCCGCTCAACCCCGATACGTGGGAATATCGCGGAGAATATGTGCCAAACGAGGGGAACTTCGGAATGGGATGGGGCAACAACCACACGCACTTGCAGAAGTTCGGCAACGACTATTATCTCTTCTACCACTCCACGCTCTTGGAACAGAGCATGAACACCGGCGCCTCGGGCTTCCGCTCCATCGGCGTGGACAAGGCCACCGTCAACGAGGAAACGCAGACCATCAATAAAATGACGCTGACCAAAAGCGGCGTGTCACCCGTGGGGCACATGAACCCCTACACCCTGCAACAGGCCGAAACAATGGCAACCAGCGGTGGGGTGAGCTACGAAGACTTCTCAAACATCAACAAGCCGACAAGCATCAGCACCCTGGGCAACGACGCCTCGCAAAACCTCCAGCTAAACATGAAGGCCGGGGCATGGACCATGATGCGGAGCGTGGACTTCGGAAACAACGGCGCCAAAACCTTCACCCTGACGGCAAAGGGCAACGGAAGGTTGGAGATACGACTGAACAGCAAGGTGGCAACGCCGGCGGCAATAGTGGAATTTTCGTCCGCAACCATGGCCGAGCACTCCGTCGAGCTCGACCCGGAACAGTTCAAAGGCTTGAAAAACGTGTTCTTCCTCTTCACATCAGCCGACAACGTCATGTTCGACGCATGGCAGTTCACCGAGTCGGGAACAAACGCCATAAAGGGCATTCCGCAAACGCAAGACGCAAGCCAGCGGAAACTCTTTACCACCGACGGGCGACGCCTTTCCAACGGCCATCACCGCGGCATGGTCATCGAGCAGGTGACCGACGCGCAAGGAACGCGGCGCACATTCAAACGGGCCAACGGCAAATAACGAAAAATGGAGGGGTTGACGCTTTCGTCACCTCTCCATTTTTCAATAAAAGTATATTGCCAAAACCAACACGATTACCAACAGACGCAAAATCTGGTCGAAACTCCTTCCGGAACCTGTGTAGGGACATACTTTATGTATGTCCGAAAACACCTGAAACCACCCGATAATGCTGAGGCGGGCGGACATACATAAAGTATGTCCCTACACCCGTATTCTTTATTTGCGACAAACGCGACCTTGACTGACGCCCTTAATTGAAATAATCGTCGGAGGTCTTCACCGGTGCCGGTTTGTCGAAATAATCATCGGCAGTCTTCTTCTTTGTGGCCGGCTTGCTGACAGTACCGCTCGTTGAAGGTGACGTTTTACCGCTGCTGCCCGCCGTGCCCGACGACTTCTGGGTGCCCGTCTTCGTTGAAGTCTTCGTCGTTGAAGGCGTTGAAGATGTTGATGTCGTTGAAGGCGTTGAAGGCTTTGTCGGTGTGGGTGTAGTCTGCTCTTTGCTGTCCCCCTCGGAAGTAGTGACAGGAACGGTCGGCTCAGCCGCGGTCGTATCGTCAACGACAAGCGTGTCATTGCCATCAGGAACGCCGGTGGTCTTTCCCCCACCGCCCAACAACACCGCGCCCACTATGACCGCAACAATCAAGGCCGCGGCAAGGCCCAGCAGGTAGTATCGTTTGTTGCCACCACCGCTGTGCCGGCTGATAGCGGTGGAACCGCCGACACGCTCTTTGTGCTCTTCGACCGGTTGCACTTCATCATCGTCAAAAACAAGCTCCCCGTTATGATAGATGCCGCGCTTCGTGTTATTGGAGTCATCGTCCTTCGGCTTCCCGGCAACGGGCTCCTTCACCGTTTCCTTCAATTCCTTGAGAAACGCCTCAACGCTATGCGTGCGCATCTCTTTCAGCCGCTCCAAGCCATGTTGCAGGGCCTTGACGGTGGACGCAGAGGCGTGGCCCTGAAGCTGCTCGGAAATGAGCGTGCCCGTGATTTTCGTCGATACCGGCGGATGCTGGCCCGTCAGCATGAAGAACAAGGTGGCGGCAAGGGCATAAACGTCGGCCTCGGGGGTGAACTCGGTGATGCCCACATACTGCTCTATCGGTGCATAGCCCTCACTGATGCCCATCACCTTGATGCTCGACGTGGGGCGCCCCTTTTTGTCGTAGTGCTTGGCAAGGCCGAAGTCGATGAGCACTGGACGCATGTCCTCGTTGAGCATGATGTTGTCGGGCTTCACGTCGAGGTGCGTCACGCGGTTCTCGTGAAGGAAGCTCAGCGCATGGCCCACCTCGTCGGTAATCCGCAACGCCTCCTCCTCGGGAAGCACGCCGCCGTCGCGCCCTCGCACATAGGTGCTCAGCTTCTGGCCGTCAATGAATTGCATGACGTAGTAAGCGGTGCCGTTGGCCTCAAACACCTCGTTCACCCGCACGATGTTATCATGGCGGCTCAGGGAGTTCAGCCGGCGCGCCTCGCCGAGGAAGGCCTCCAGGCTGTTCTTCACATCGGCAACGTTGTTCGGGTTCGAGATGATGACCGACGTGCCGCGCCGTTCGTTCATCGAGTGGATGTAGTGCTCCTTGATGCAAAACGATGCCTCGGTGGTGATGTTCTCCACCGTAATGCGCGACGTGGCCAGGTAGGTGATGCCGAAGCCGCCCTGGCCCAGCACCTTCTTAATCTTATACTTGCGCTGACGGCTGGCAAGCATGGTGCCGGCAGGCAGCGCCTGAGAAATGTCCATGGCAGAGATGTTACTTTTCCTAATAATACTCTTTTGCAAAAGTATTGAAAAAAAACGAAACGGCGCACGAAATCTGCAAAAACTTGCAATTCCCCTGCAATTTTCCGGGTTAAAAGGGCAAAAACCTAAAAGCCCCCCTCCAATCCCCCCAAAGGGGGGAGGAGGCCCACCCCCGACCCCCGTTCTGCCGAATTTGCAATTCGGCAGTGGTGAGTATCAGCATTTTAAATGCGAGATAAAAGATGTAACGCTTGTTTCGGATTGCAAATCCTGATATTCACGGCTGGCGAATTACAAATTCGCCAGAACAGAGTGCGTCGGCCGCACATCTTCTCCCCCAAAGAGGAGTTTGACGGCCTCACATCTTCCCCCCTTTGGGGGGATTAGAGGGGGGCCGCCGGGCCGCCGGGGGCTTCGGTTCTGCCTCTCCTCCCCCCTTTGGGGGGATTAGAGGGGGGCTCCCCATTTGCCACTTTTCAAGGAGAGATTTGGCAAATCGAGAGGCAAAAAATGCCGTCAAAATCAGCCAAAAATAAAACCCGTTGATTATCAACATGTTACAAAACCGCCAAAAAACCGCCCGTTTTGTCAAGATTTTTCAACAAAAATCGCACGAAAAAGAGGACCTTTACGCGCCGTTTGTCGTCGCCCGCCTTTTTAATTTTGGCGGGCTTCTGACAAACGCCGCGTAAAGGTCCTCTTTTTCTTTATTTTCTATATTTTTACAAGGAAGAACGAACTAAAGGGCGAGGCGCAATCCGTAGTCGCCGTACCTGTTTGACGGGCCGTAGTTGCCACGGTTGGAAACGCGGCAGTACCACGCGTTGAAGTACCAGCTGCCACCGCGAAGCATGCGGTTAGAGCCTGACGACGGGCCTTTCGGGTTCGTCTGAGATGTGGAACTGAAAGAACCATACCAATCGTTGCACCACTCCCAAACGTTCCCGCTCATGTCGTAAAGACCGAGTTCATTCGGTTTCTTCGTGGCAACGTCGTGCGTGGAGCTGCCACTGTTGTCTCCATACCAAGCCACAGCGCCGATGTCGCGGCTGCCAGCGTACTGCGTATGGTTACTGCGGTTACCCCCACGCGCGGCAAACTCCCATTCCGCCTCCGTGGGCAGGCGGAAACGCGCGCCGGTCTGTTGGTTGAGTTTTTTGATGAATTCCTGGCAATCGTACCAACTCACCTTCTCCACGGGCCGCTTGTTGCCCGGGAATTCTGAGGGATTGCTGCCCATGACAGCCTGCCACAACTCCTGCGTCACCTCCGTCTCGCCAATCAAATAAGATGACAACGTGACCTGATGTGTGGGCTTTTCGTTATTATATGGTTTTTCCTGCTCAGCGGTGCCGCCCATGGTAAAAGTGCCACCGTCAACCTGAACCATGTTAAACGAAACACCGTTCACGGTGTATGTCTTTTTCACTATAGAGCCGGATTTCTTCTTTCCCTCAATCTCCTCGATAAGGTTGGCAATCTTATAGAACCCCGGGCAGGAGCGCAATTCATTATCGTTCTGCGCACGCCGCAACCCTTTAAGGGCCGTCTCCGTATCGCCGCTATTGGCAAACTGCCGCGCCTTCTGGCATATCTCATCCACAAGGTGGCAGTTGCCCTGCGCAAAGCCAAGCACGGGCAAAAGCGAAAACAAAATCAAAAAAACGTTCTTCTTCATCTTTGCTTAGTATTAGTAACACAAAATCATATGCAATCCAAGAGCGCAGCCCCAGCCGCCCCCTTTCCGCCTGCAAAAATACGAAAAAGGAACGGGATAAACAAAAAAAGCCGAAAAAGTTTATCCCAAAACCATATTTTCCACCCGCATGTATGAATGCGATGCATCGCGTCCGCAACCGCGGACAATTCGGTATCACGTCCGCCATCCACTTATAACATTTTACCTAACTTTCATTCCCATCCGCGCGGGCGGACGTGATACATCACGTCCCTACATGCCTCGTTCAATCCACAATGGACTTGGGGATAAAAACAAAAAAACTCCCGCCGTTTGCATTGCGGCGGGAGTGATTATAAATGATTGAAGATGTTTTATTCTTCTGCCTTTGCCTCTTCAGCAGCGGGTGCTTCGGCAGCGGCCTCGGCCTTTTTCTTGCCACCGCGGCGGGTGCGCTTGGTAGTGGCCTTGGGAGCCTTGGACATGTTCTCGTCGAAGTCTACGAGCTCGATGAAAGCAGTGGGAGCAGCGTCACCCAGACGGTGTCCGAGCTTGATAACGCGCGTATAGCCACCGGGACGGTCGCCGATCTTCTGGGCCACGGGGCCGAAGAGTTCCTTCAGCGCCTCTTTGTTCTGCAAGTAGCGGAACACCACGCGGCGGGAGTTGGTGCTGTCGTCCTTGCACCTGGTCAACAGGGGCTCGACGTACTTCTTGAGTGCCTTTGCCTTGGCGAGAGTCGTAGTGATTCTTTTGTGCATGATCAGCGAGATGGCCATGTTGGCAAGCATAGCCTGGCGGTGGTCAGCAGTACGGCTCAGATGGTTGAATTTTTTTCCGTGTCTCATTTCTTGTTTCTTGATTGGGGAGCATTACTCTCCCAGTTTGTACTTTGTAATGTCGGTTCCAAACGACAGATTCAGACTCTCGAGCAAATCATCAAGCTCCGAAAGCGATTTCTTACCAAAGTTGCGGAACTTCAGGAGGTCGGTCTTGTTATACTGTACCAAGTCTCCGAGTGTCTCCACGTCGGCAGCCTTCAGGCAGTTGAGGGCACGGACGGAGAGGTTCATGTCCACCAGGCGTGTCTTGAGCAACTGGCGCATGTGGAGAATTTCCTCGTCGAACTCCTGGTTGCCCTCGTTATCGACGGGCTCCAGGGTGATCTTCTCGTCGGAGAAGAGCATGAAGTGGTAAATCAGTATCTTGGCGGCCTCTTTCAGCGCATCCTTCGGGGGAATGGAACCATCCGTGGTCACTTCGAGCACGAGCTTGTCGTAGTCGGTCTTCTGTTCGACACGATAGGGCTCCACCGAATATTTGACGTTGCGGATTGGTGTGTAAATAGAATCTACGGGTATAACGTTGACATCGGTGCAGTATTCGCGATTTTCATCGGCGGGCACATAGCCGCGGCCTTTGTTGATGGTAAGGTCCAACTGCATGGATGCTTTGGCGTCTAAATGACAAATCACCAAATCTGGATTTAACACCTCAAATCCATTCAGGTACTTGCCAATATCTCCGGCGGTGAACTCTGTGCAGTTCTCTACGGTGATACTGACTTTATCATACTCGAATTCTTCTAATACGGGTTTGAAGCGGACCTGCTTCAAATTCAAGATAATGTTGGTGACATCCTCCTTCACTCCGGGCACCGAGGAGAACTCGTGCTCAACACCGCCAATCTTGATGGTGTTGATGGCATAACCCTCGAGCGATGAAAGGAGAATGCGGCGCAAGGCATTACCTATGGTAACACCAAAGCCAGGCTCGAGAGGACGGAATTCAAACTTGCCAACCCTGTCGTCAGCCTCCAGCATTACTACTTTATCGGGTTTTTGAAATGCTAATATCGCCATTAATTTAATGATTTTATTTAGAGTACAACTCAACGATTAACTGCTCCTTGATGTTTTCAGGAATATCCTCGCGCTCGGGGCGATGGAGGAACTTACCGCTCTTGGTCTGTTCGTCCCATTCGAGCCAGGGATACTTGCTGTGGTTGAATCCGGCCAGGGCAGCCTCGATAACTTCGAGCGACTTGGCTTTTTCGCGCACGCCGACGACCTGTCCGGGCATCACATGATAAGAAGGAATGTGTACTACCTTTCCGTCAACGACAATGTGCTTGTGGCCAACCAGCTGGCGGGCGGCGGCACGTGTGGGTGCTATGCCCAGGCGGAACACCACATTGTCGAGGCGGCTCTCAAGGTTCTGCAGCAGCACCTCACCGGTGATGCCGTCGGCCTTGGCAGCCTTCTCAAACATATTACGGAACTGGCGCTCAAGAACACCGTAAGTGTACTTGGCTTTCTGCTTCTCTGCCAACATGACAGCATATTCCGACTGCTTGCGGCGGCGGTTGTTGCCATGCTGTCCAGGAGGGAAGTTTCTCCTGGACAAAACTTTGTCTGCGCCGAAAATGGGCTCTCCAAAACGGCGTGCAATTTTTGATTTCGGTCCAATATATCTTGCCATAATACTATTAATTATAATGTTTGCAAGCAGGCAACAGGCATGCTTGCGCACATTATTAAAATTATTTTTTAAACACGACGACGTTTGGGAGGACGGCAGCCATTGTGGGGCAGCGGTGTAACGTCAACAATCTCTATCACTTCGATACCGGCACCGTGGGTGGCACGGATGGCGCTCTCGCGGCCGTTGCCTGGTCCCTTGACGTAAGCCTTCACCTTGCGCAGGCCGAGGTCGTAAGCCACTTTGGCACAATCCTCAGCAGCCATCTGGGCGGCATAGGGAGTGTTCTTCTTAGAGCCACGGAAGCCCATCTTGCCGGCCGACGACCATGAAATGACCTGACCATCGCTGTTGGCAAGCGACACAATGATATTATTGAAGGAGCTGTGGACATGGAGCTGTCCGATAGCATCCACCTTTACGTTTCTTTTCTTTGCGACTGTTTTCTTTGCCATGATTTCTCAATTGTTTAGCGGTTGTCAATTAATTACTTTGTGGCCTTCTTCTTGTTTGCAACAGTCTTTTTCTTGCCCTTACGAGTACGGGCGTTGTTCTTGGTGCTCTGACCACGAACGGGAAGACCATTACGATGACGCACTCCACGGTAGCAACCAATGTCCATCAGTCGCTTGATGTTCATTTGGATCTCACTGCGGAGATCACCTTCCACTTTGAACTCAGCGCCGATAATTTCACGGATTTTGGCTGCCTGCTCGTCGGTCCATTCGTTGACCTTCAGGTCGCGGCTCACACCGGCCTTATCCAATATCTTTGCTGAACTACTTCGACCTATTCCGAAGATATAGGTCAATGCGATTTCGCCACGCTTATTCTGGGGCAAATCTACTCCAACAATTCTTATTGCCATTTTAAAAGATAAAAAAATTAAAATAAATTGATTTCAAACTGCAAAAAGCATGCAAAGGTAAGAATAAAATTTCTCATTCTCATGCTTTTATGCTAATTTAACATTAACCCTGGCGCATTTTGAACTTAGGGTTCTTCTTGTTGATTACGAACAAACGACCCTTGCGACGCACGAATTTGCAGTCGGGAGTACGTTTTTTTAAGGATGCTCTTGTCTTCATTTTCTTATTGTTTATTTGTATCTGAATACGATTCTTCCCTTTGTCAAGTCATAGGGGCTCATCTCAACCTTCACCTTATCGCCAGGTAAGATTTTGATGTAGTGCATACGCATCTTACCGGAAATGTGGGCGGTGATGAGCACGCCGTTTTCCAATTCCACACGGAACATGGCGTTAGAGAGTGCCTCTATGATGGTCCCGTCTTGTTCGATTGCTGATTGTTTTGCCATTACTGAATGATATTTCCAACTATTGATTCGACTTCCTCAAACGAAGATAAAATTTCTGACTGTCCACGGCGCACGGCGATGGTGTGCTCGTAATGAGCTGCCACTTTGCCATCACGCGTCCTGATGCTCCACTTGTCGGCAGAATCGAGATAAACGGCCCTGTTGCCAAGTGTTATCATGGGCTCGATGGCAATGCACATGTTAGCTTTCAAAGTGGTGCCGTTACCCCTGCGGCCGTAATTGGGCACACAGGGCTCTTCGTGCATTTCGCGGCCAATGCCGTGGCCGGTCAGTTCCCTTACGATGCCATATCCTTCTTTCTCGCAATAATCCTGCACGGTGCTGCCAATGTCGCCGATATGCTTGCCAGCAACGGCCTGGCCGATGGCCAGATAGAGGCTCTCCTTGGTTGTTTTCAGGAGATGCTTGACTTCATCACTGACTTCGCCGACACAGAAGGTATAGGCAGAGTCGCCGTTAAATCCGTCGAGTAGCGTGCCGCAGTCAACAGAGATAATATCTCCTTCCTGAAGAATCTCGTCTGCCTTTGGCACACCATGTACCACGACATCGTTGACCGAGGTGCAGATGCTTCCGGGAAAAGGAGGGCCGTAGGGATTGGGAAAGTTCTTGAAGGTGGGCACGGCGCCATGGTCACGAATGAACTCATCGGCGATTTTATCCAGCTCCAGAGTACTTATCCCGGGTCTGATATGTTTGGCCAATTCGCCGAGCGTACTGCCTACCAGCAGATTCGCCCGGCGCATCAGCTCAATTTCGTCTTCTGTTTTCAGAAAAATCTTCATCAGGAATTGTTAATAGGCCTGCATGACTCCGTTTCTGGTGGAGCGGACACGGCCGGAATTAAGCAATCCCTCGTAATGACGCATCATCAGATGACTTTCAATTTGTGTCAGCGTGTCGATGACCACACCAACAAGAATCAGAAGCGACGTTCCGCCGAAGAACTGCGAGAAGCCGTCCTGCACTTTGAGGGCACCGGCAAATGCTGGCATGATAGCAATGAATGCAATAAACAGCGAACCGGGGAACGTGATACGCGACATGACGGTATCAATGAAGTCGGCTGTCGGTTTTCCGGGTTTCACACCGGGAATGAATCCATTGTTGCGTTTCATATCTTCTGCCATCTGAGTGGGGTTCAGAGTAATGGCGGTATAGAAATATGTAAACACAATGATGAGGAATGCAAACACCACGTTATAAAGGACGCTGTTTCTGTCGAGCAACATGCGGAGCACGGTGCTACGAGAGTCAGAAGAAATCTGGACAATGGTGAGGGGGATGAACATCACAGCCTGTGCAAAGATGATAGGCATCACATTGGCTGCGAACAACTTCAAAGGAATATACTGACGGGCACCGCCATACTGCTTGTTGCCTACAAGACGCTTGGCATACTGCACGGGCACCTTGCGCACACCCTGAACCAACAGGATGGCCAACAGGATGACAACATAGAGAATGACCAGCTCGGCAATGAACATAATCATGCCACCACCGTGAGGTTCTGTCACCCTTGATGTCACTTCCTGAATAAATGCCTGCGGCAGACGGGCGATGATACCAATCATAATGATGATGGACACACCGTTGCCGATGCCTTTGTCGGTAATGCGCTCACCCAGCCAAAGGATGAACATGGAGCCGGCAGCGAGAATGAAGGTTCCCGTAATCATGAAGAAGCCCCACGACACGCCTGTTGAGAGAGCACCAGCTGCCTGAACCTTCAGGTTGATGAGGTAGGCGGGAGCCTGGAACAGCAAGATGCCCACGGTGAGAAGGCGTGTGTACCACATAATCTTCTTCCTTCCGCTTTCTCCTTCACGCTGCATTTTCTGGAAATAGGGGACGGCCACTGCCAGCAGCTGCATCACGATGGATGCAGAGATGTAGGGCATGATTCCCAACGCGAAGATAGAGGCATTGGAGAAGGCACCACCAGAGAACATGTCAAGAAGAGACATAAGTCCACCTGCTGTCTGCTCGTGCAAATGGTTCAATGCGGCCGGTTCAATGCCAGGCAGCACGACGAAGGAACCAAAACGATAGATAGCGATAAACAATATGGTGATGAGGATTCGCTCGCGCAAATCCTCTATCTTCCAACAATTTCTCAGGTACTCAATTAATTTTTTCATTGAAGTAATTAAATTATGATTGCGTTACCACCAACAGCCTTGATTGCCTCTTCAGCTGTCTTTGAGAAAGCATGAGCCTCAACATCGAGCTTCACGGTCAGTTCACCCTTGCCAAGAATCTTGACCAGTTCCCTGCCAGTGGTAAGACGGGCTTCGCGCAGTTCGGCGATGCCGATCTTGGTGAGGTTCTTCTGCTCTGCAAGTTTCTGAAGCGTTGACAGGTTTACTGCATGATATTCCTTATGGTTGATATTCTTGAAACCTGACTTCGGCACGCGACGCTGCAAAGGCATCTGGCCACCTTCAAATCCGATTTTCTTCTTATAACCTGAACGAGCCTTGGCGCCCTTGTGTCCACGGGTAGAAGTACCACCGAGGCCGGAACCCGGACCGCGGCCAATACGACGGCGTGAATGTGTGGAGCCTGCTGCAGGCTTTAAAGTATGTAATTTCATATATCCGTGTCTGTTAAAACGTTAAACGAAAACTATTCTACTATGGTTACAAGGTGGTGGACCTTTTTGATCATTCCCCTGATACTGGGGCAATCTTCAACCTCTACGACCTGGGAGATCTTGTGAAGACCCAGAGCCAAAAGGGTGCGTTTCTGATCCATGGGAGCACCAATTCTACTCTTTATTTGCTTAATTTTAATGGTTGCCATAATTGCTTACAGATTAGCCGTTAAACACTTTTTCCATGGGTATGCCACGCATTCCAGCGATGGTGTACGCATCCCTGATTTCACTAAGGGCAAGAATTGTTGCCTTCACCAGATTATGAGGGTTCGAGGAGCCTTTGCTCTTGGCAAGAACGTCCTTGATGCCTACGCTCTCAAGCACGGCACGCATGGCACCGCCGGCCACGAGTCCGGTACCGGCAGCTGCCGGTCTGAGGAACACCTGTGCACCGCCGAAACGTGCTTCGATTTCATGAGGTATGGTACCGTTGAGGACGGAAACCTTTACGAGGTTCTTCTTGGCGGCCTCTGTGCCTTTAGCGATTGCTGCGGTTACTTCACCGGCTTTGCCGAGTCCCCATCCGATGACGCCATTTCCGTCACCAACGACGACAATAGCAGCAAATGTGAATGTGCGACCACCTTTTGTGACCTTGGTAACACGGTTGATGGCAACCAAGCGGTCCTTCAACTCAACGTCGCTGTTTATCTTAACTTTATTCATTGTCAAATCGTTTAGAAATTAAGTCCACCTTTACGAGCTCCTTCAGCCAGTTCCTTCACACGTCCGTGGTAGAGATAACCATTACGGTCGAACACCACCTGTGTGATTCCAGCCTCGAGGGCCTTCTTGGCAATCATCTCACCGACCTTGGATGCCTGTTCTTTTTTGGGCATGGCCTCCATGCCGAGCGAAGAAGCCGCGACAAGCGTCGTTCCTTTCAGGTCGTTAATAATCTGTACATATATCTGCTTGTTGCTGCGGAAGACGCTCATGCGAGGACGCTCTGCAGTACCATTCACGCGCTTACGAATTCTGAACTTTATCTTGATTCGCCTTTCTACTTTCTTTGTTGTCATAGTCGTAAATATTTTAAATTACTTAGCCGAAGCCGACTTACCAGACTTTCTACGAATAACTTCGCCTTTAAACAGGATACCTTTTCCTTTGTAGGGTTCAGGCATGCGGAAAGAACGAATTTTAGCACAGATAAGGCCCAGCAACTCTTTATTGCAAGACTCAAGAATAATCTTCGGATTCTGATTACGCTCCGATTTCGTTTCAACTTTCACCTCTGCGGGCAACTGCAGGAAGATGGGGTGCGTGTAACCGAGGGAGAATTCAAGAATGTTTCCCTGGTTGGAGACGCGATAGCCCACGCCGACCAGTTCGAGTTCCTTGGTATAGCCCTCGCTAACGCCGATGACCATATTGTTGACCAAGGCACGATAGAGGCCGTGGAAGGCTTGTTTTTGCTTCTGGTTGACCGGACTTTTCTCGTCAATCTCGAAAACGAGGTGGCCATCTTCGTTCTTCACAACGATGGAGGGATCTACTTTCTGAGAGAGGGAGCCCTTGGGACCCTTCACGCTCACGACGTTGTCCTTGATGTCGATATTAACGCCAGCAGGTATGGCAATTGGCATTTTACCTATTCTTGACATAATGCTTCCTCCTTCATTAATAGACGTAGCAAAGGACCTCGCCGCCAATCTTCAGCGTGGAGGCTTCCTTGTCTGTCATGACACCTTGGGACGTTGACAAGATGGCGATGCCAAGTCCGTTAATAACTCTCGGCATGTCTTTGTAGCCAGTGTATTTGCGAAGACCTGGCTTAGACACTCTCTTCAGAACCTTGATGGCGTTCTGCTTTGTTTCGGGATGGTACTTCAAAGCAACCTTGATAGTACCCTGAGGTCCGTCATCCACGAACTTGTAGTTTAGGATGTAACCTTTCTCGAAGAGGATTTTTGTGATTTCCTTCTTCAAGTTTGAAGCTGGGATTTCCACAACACGGTGATGAGCCATGATTGCGTTTCTCAACCTCGTCAGATAATCTGCTATTGGATCTGTCATAAAATATAAAAAATTTAATTAATCGGGACTCCCCCGACAATATTAAAAAAGTAGCTCTTCTTTTACCAGCTGGCTTTTTTTACGCCAGGTATGAGACCGGCAGAGGCCATTTCGCGGAATTGAATACGCGAAAGACCGAACTGACGGATATAACCTTTCGGACGACCTGTAATCTTGCAACGGTTGTGCAACCTGATGGGGTTCGCGTTCTTGGGGATGCTCTGCAGTTTGCGAGCAGCCTGGTATGCTGCCAAGGCGCCTTCTTCGGTGGAAACGTCAGAAGTGGCAATGATTTTCTTAAGGGCTGCGCGTTTTTCTGCGTAGCGGGCAACCAGCTTGGCACGCTTCACCTCACGGGCTTTCATTGATTCTTTTGCCATATCTCTTATTCTTTGTTAGCGTTCTTGAATGGGAGGCCGAAACCCTTGAGCAGGGCATAACCCTCTTCGTCGGTCTTTGCCGTAGTGACAAAGGTGATGTTCATTCCCTGGATGCGGTCGATGGTGTCGATGTTGATTTCAGGGAAGATAATCTGCTCCTGAATGCCGAGTGTGTAGTTACCACGTCCATCGAATTTGCTCTCAATGCCCTTGAAGTCGCGGATACGCGGGAGAGCGATACGGACGAGCTTCTCGAGGAACTCATACATCCTCTCGCGACGCAGTGTCACCATGACGCCGATGGGCATCTTCTTACGGAGCTTGAAGTTCGCAATGTCCTTCTTTGAATAGGTAGCCACAGCCTTCTGACCCGTGATGGTGGTAATCTCGTTGATGGCCACATCAATGATTTTCTTGTCTTGCGTAGCGTCGCCCAGGCCCTGGTTCACCACAATTTTCTTCAATACAGGAATCTGCATGGTAGAAGTATAGTTGAACTGCTTCTGCAGGGCGGGAGCAATCTTCTCCTTATATTCTTTCTTTAACTGTGCTGTGTTCATCATTTAATCTCCTCTCCAGACTTTTTAGAAATACGAATGACGTTTTTTCCTTCATGCCTGACTGATATACGGGTTGGCTCACCAGTTTTGGGATCAACCAGACTTAAATTCGAGATATGGATGGGAGCCTCCTGCTTGACGAAGCCGCCCTGGGGGTACTTGGCCGAAGGCTTAGTGCTCTTAGTGACGATATTGACACCTTCCACGATGGCACGCTGCTCTTTGGGGAGCACCTTGAGCACCTTATGAGGGGTCTTATCGCCCTTGACCCTGAAATTGTCCTTTCCGGCAATCACAAGGACCATGTCACCTTTTCTGATATGCAACTTACTCATTACAAATAATCTGTTTAAATAATTAAAGTACCTCGGGTGCCAATGAAACAACCTTCATGTTGACAGCTCTCAGTTCCCTGGCCACGGGGCCGAAGATACGGCTGCCGCGAAGTTCGCCAGCATTATTGAGCAGCACGCAAGCGTTATCGTCGAAGCGGATGTAAGAGCCATCCTGACGGCGGATTTCCTTCTTTGTGCGTACAACCAAAGCCTTAGACACTGCACCTTTTTTTACATCACTTGTCGGGATGGCGTTCTTGATGGCAACAACAATCACATCACCGACGCTGGCATAGCGGCGGCGAGTACCACCGAGCACGCGGATGCACAAAGCCTCGCGGGCACCGCTGTTGTCAGCAACTGTAAGTCTTGATTCTGCTTGTATCATAATTACTTAGCCTTTTCAACGATTTGAACTAATCTCCATCTCTTTGTCTTCGACAGCGGACGGGTTTCCATAATAAGTACGGTATCGCCAATGTTGGCTTCATTCTTCTCGTCATGTGCATGATACTTCTTGGTCTTCTGCACAAACTTACCGTAAATAGGGTGCTTCTCTTTGAACTTCGATGCAATAACAATGGTTTTATCCATTTTGTTGCTGATGACGACACCCTGCCTTGTTTTTCTTAAATTTCTTGTTTCCATCTGGACCATTGTTATTTGTTGAGTTCTCTCTGACGAAGCACTGTCTTCATACGTGCAATATCACGACGGGCAGCCTTAATCAAAGAGGGATTCTCCAGCGGTGTGATTGCGTGGTTGAGCCTCATCTGGTGCAGCTTCTCCACTTCTGTCTGCAAGCGTTCCACCAACTCGTTGGTAGAAAGTTCTCTAACTTCTTGAATCTTCATAATTAAGCGTTTTTATCGTAATCACGTCTGACGACAAATTTTGTTTTTACCGGCAACTTCTGAGCGCCGAGGCGGAGAGCCTCCTTGGCGACTTCAAAAGGAACGCCTTCTACTTCGAACAGCATGCGTCCGGGAGTGACGGGAGCCACCCATCCTGCGGGGTCACCTTTACCTTTACCCATTCGGACGTCGGCCGGTTTGCGGGTGATGGGTTTATCGGGGAACACGCGTATCCAAACCTGGCCCTCACGTTGCATGTAGCGGTTGATGGCAACACGTGCAGCTTCGAGCTGACGGCTGTCAAGCCATTTTGCATCAAGCGTCTTGATGCCGAACGAACCGAAAGCCAGCTGGGTGCCCCTGTGGGCATTGCCCTTATTGCCACGTCCGTCTTGCGGTCTTCTATATCTTACTCTTTTAGGCTGTAACATGACTAAACTTTCTTTTAACGGTTATTGTTTCTCTTGCGTCCACGACCCATTTTCCCGTTTCCGCGTCCCATGGACTTTTCCTGGGTGAAATTGGGAGCGAGGTCCACTTTTCCGTACACTTCGCCTCTGCAGATCCACACTTTGATGCCAAGCACTCCTACCTTGGTCAAAGCCTCTGTCTGGCAGTAGTCGATATCGGCACGATAAGTGTGCAGAGGGGTACGGCCTTCCTTAAGCATTTCGCTACGGGCGATTTCAGCACCGTTGAGGCGTCCGGAAATCTGCACCTTGATGCCCTCGGCGCCAGCGCGCATGGTGTTGGCGATGGCCTGCTTGATGGCACGGCGATAAGCGATCTTGCCTTCCACCTGGCGTGCAATGTTCGTAGCAACGATTGTTGCGTCGAGCTCGGGTTTCTTTACCTCAAAGATGTTGATCTGGATTTCCTTGTCATAGAGTTTCTTCAGCTCTTCTTTCAGCTTGTCAACATCCTGTCCACCTTTACCAATGACGATGCCGGGCCTGGCCGTGCAGATAGTAATGGTGACCAGCTTCAGCGTGCGCTCAATGACGATTCTTGAAACGCTGGCCTTGGCTAAACGTTCGTTCAGGTACTTGCGGATTTTCTGGTCTTCCACCAGGTTGTCTCCGAAGTTCTTGCCACCGAACCAGTTTGAGTCCCAACCGCGGATAATTCCCAGACGGTTGCTTATTGGATTAACTTTCTGTCCCATTCTATTTATTCATTTACGTCATTAGGTTTAGCGTCTACAAACAGCGTCACATGGTTTGAACGCTTACGGATGCGGTATCCGCGTCCCTGCGGTGCGGGGCGCATGCGCTTGAGCGTAGGGCCTTCGTCAACGAACACCCTTGAGATGTACAGCTCGCCTTCCTCTGCCTTGCGGTCGTTTTTCTGTTCCCAGTTGTTGATGGCAGAGCGGAGCAGTTTCTCCACGTCGGCCGATGCTGCTTTCTTGGAAAATCTCAACACGCCAAGGGCACGGTTGACCTCCATCCCGCGAATCATGTCAACGACATAGCGCATTTTGCGGGGTGAAGACGGCACATTGTTAAGCTTGGCAAAATATTGTGTCTTGCGTGCTTCCTTGATTTTTTCAGCCAATATATGTTTTCTCTTTCCCATTATTGCTTCTAATGTTTAAATGGTTCTACCCGTTTACTTCTTATTACCGGCATGACCACCGAAACGGCGTGTGGGAGCGAACTCACCCAGCTTGTGGCCGACCATGTTCTCAGTAATGTAAACAGGGATAAATTTGTTACCGTTATGAACAGCTACAGTGTGTCCCACGAAATCGGGGGAGATCATTGAAGCCCTGGCCCATGTCTTGACGACATTCTTCTTGCCGCTCTCATTCATGGCGAGAATCTTTTTCTCCAGCGACACGTTGATGTAGGGGCCTTTTTTTAATGAACGACTCATAATTTACTTCAGTTTACTTGTTTTACTTCTTACTTGCTCTTGCGATGATGTACTTGTTCGAGAGCTTCTTCGGAGCACGAGTCTTGAGACCCTTTGCATACAAGCCCTTGCGCGAGCGCGGATGTCCACCGCTCTGGCGACCTTCACCACCGCCCATCGGGTGATCGTGCGGGTTCATCACGACGCCGCGGTTGTGCGGGCGACGGCCCAGCCAGCGCGAGCGTCCGGCCTTACCCGACTGCTCAAGAGCGTGGCTCTCATTTCCCACGACGCCCACGGTAGCCCTGCATGCGCTGAGGATTTTGCGAGTTTCGCCCGAGGGGAGTTTAATCACACAATAACTGCCTTCACGAGAAGTAAGCTGGGCAAAGTTACCAGCCGAACGAACCAACTTGGCGCCTTGTCCGGGGCGGAGCTCGATGTTGTGAATCATCGTACCCACGGGAATGTTTGCCAGCGGGAGGGCGTTGCCCACTTCGGGTGCTGCCTCAGCGCCCGAGTTCAGGGTTGTGCCCACCTGAAGTCCATTAGGAGCAATAATGTAACGTTTTTCACCATCTGCGTAGAACAACAAAGCGATACGGGCCGAGCGGTTCGGATCGTACTCAATTGTTTTCACTACGGCAGGAACACCATCTTTCTCTCGTTTGAAGTCGATGATACGATATCTGCGCTTGTGTCCGCCGCCCATGTAGCGCACGGTCATCTTACCGGTGTTGTTACGTCCGCCGGTGGAGCGCTTGCCGTAAACGAGAGACTTCTCTGGCACGGATGCAGTAATTTCCTCGAACGTGCCAATAATTCTGTGTCTTTGACCGGGAGTAACCGGCTTTAATTTACGTACTGCCATTTTTTATTTAAATATTGCTGTAAAAATCAATCACGTCGCCCTCTTTCAGGGTTACGATAGCCTTCTTGAATGCGTTACGCTGTCCTTTCACGAATCCGAGCTTTGTGTAGCGGCGCGAGCGCTTGCCCGAATAGCGCATGGTATTGACATCGAGAACCGTCACGTTGTACAGGTCTTCGATTTCCTTCTTTATCTCCAGCTTGTTTGCTTCTGGACGGACGATGAAGCCATACTTTGTTTCAGCTTTCTTAACGCGTTCCTGTCCTTTTACCTTATAGGTTTTCTGCTCAGACGTCTTATCTGTAATCTTGGTCATCTTCTCAGTGACCAAAGGTTTGATGATAAATGCCATATTGATGTCTCCTTAATTCTTATCTAAGATACCGTCGATCAACTTCAACGAGTTTTCGGTCACGACAAGCACTTCAGCATTCAATATTTTGTAAGCATTGATAGCTGTTGCCTCCATGACTTCGGTGCGCTGCAGATTACGAGCCGACAAATATACGTTTTTATTTATACTTGACAAAACGAGAAGGAGTTTTTTGCCATCGACTTTAAGATTTTTAGTAATATTTACGAATTCTTTAGTCTTCGGGGCTTCAAAATTGAAATCTTCTACCACAATGATGGCGTTCTCCTGAGCCTTATAGGACAATGCACTTTTACGTGCGAGCACCTTTACTTTCTTGTTCAGCTTGGTGCGATAGTCGCGGGGCTTGGGGCCGAAAGCGCGTGCGCCGCCCACGAGCACGGGCGAGTTGATGTCGCCGCGCCTTGCACCGCCGCTGCCTTTCTGGCGGATGAGCTTGCGTGTGGAACCGGCATGCTCGCTGCGTTCCTTGGCTTTAGCCGTTCCCTGGCGCTGGTTACCCAAATACTGTTTTACATCCAGGTAAAGAACATGGTCGTTCGGTTCAATGCCGAAGATAGCCTCATTAAGAGTAACCTTTCTTCCGGTATCCTGGCCTTTTATGTTTAATACGCTAACTTCCATTATTTATTGATCATTACTGTTGAACCATTGCAACCAGCGACGCTTCCCTTAACGATGATGAGATTGCTCTCTGGTATTACCTTTAACACTCTCAGGTTTTGTGTGGTCACGCGGTCGCCGCCCATCTGGCCGCCCATTCGCATTCCCTTGAACACTTTGGCAGGGTACGAGCACGCACCGATGGAACCCGGCTTGCGGGCGCGGTCATCCTGACCGTGGGTGCTCTGTCCGACACCGCCGAAACCGTGGCGCTTCATGACGCCCTGGAATCCCTTACCTTTAGAAGTTCCAACCACGTCAACAAAGGCCGCGTCGTTGAAGATTTCCACAGTAATGGTGTCACCGAGGTTGTATTCCTCGTCAAACTTGAACTCGGCCAAGTGGCGCTTAGGTGTTGTACCTGCTTTCTTGAAGACGCCCATCATCGGTTTGGTGGTGTTCTTTTCCTTAGCTTCGCCGAAGCTGAGCTGAACAGCCTGATAGCCATCTTTCTCGAGCGTTTTGATTTGGGTGACAACACAAGGACCTGCTTCGATAACAGTGCACGGCACATTCTTGCCGTCGGCACTGAAAACGGATGTCATTCCGATTTTTCTTCCTAATAATCCTGGCATTTCAATTGATGATTAAATAAAAATACGATTTGAACCAAATTTACTTCTAATACGACTCAAAAGTCTTAGACCTTGATTTCCACTTCCACTCCGCTGGGGAGTTCGAGCTTCATCAGTGCGTCAACGGTTTTTGCCGATGAGCTGTAGATGTCGATCAGGCGTTTGTAGTCCGACAGCTGGAACTGCTCGCGGGCTTTCTTGTTTACGAAAGTGGAGCGGTTCACGGTGTAGATTCTCTTGTGTGTTGGAAGGGGGATGGGGCCGCTTACAACGGCATCCGTGGCCTTCACTGCCTTCACGATTTTCTCAGCCGACTTGTCAACCAACTTGTGGTCGTAGCTCTTCAGCTTGATTCTGATTTTCTGACTCATTGTTTGAATGTAAATGATTAATGATGATTGTTAATAGTGAGAGGGTGTTAAAGAGTCATTTGCTCAACACCACTCTCTTTGTTTCTTTTTAAAGAAGGTCAACACGGCCTTTCATCTCTTCGAGCACAGCCTTGGCGATGGTGCTCGAAACAGGAGAGTGGTGGTCGTATTCCATGGAACTGGTGGCACGGCCCGAGGTGATGGTGCGCAGTGCGGTGACGTAGCCGAACATCTCGGCCAGGGGCACCATGGCTTTCACGATGCGTGCGCCGCTGCGGGCCTCTTCCATGCCTTCCACTTGTCCGCGGCGCTTGTTCAGGTCGCCGATGACGTCGCCCATGTTCTCCTCGGGTGTCACCACTTCGAGTTTCATCACGGGTTCCATGAGCACAGGTCCGGCCTTCACGCAGGCGTTCCTGTAGGCATTGCGGGCAGCCAGTTCAAACGACAGCTGGTCGGAGTCCACGGGGTGGAAAGAGCCGTCGATGAGCGTCACTTTCAGCGAGTCGAGGGGATAGCCGCCGAGGATACCGTTCTTCATGGCATCTTCAAAGCCTTTCTGCACGGCGGGAATAAATTCCTTGGGGATGTTTCCGCCCTTCACCTCATTAACGAACTGCAGTCCGCCGTTTTCCTTCACGTCGTAGTCGTCGTCCACGGGACCCACGTTCACGATGATGTCGGCAAACTTACCGCGTCCGCCCGACTGCTTCTTGTAAACCTCGCGCAGGTTGACGGTCTTGGTGATGGCCTCTTTGTAGTTCACCTGGGGCTTGCCCTGGTTGCATTCCACCTTAAACTCGCGCTTCAGGCGGTCGATAATGATGTCGAGGTGCAGTTCACCCATTCCCGAGATAACAGTCTGTCCGCTCTGCTCGTCGGTGTGTACGGTGAAGGTGGGATCTTCCTCGGCCAGTTTGGCCAGTCCGTTGTCCAGTTTGGCAATGTCGGCCTGGCTCTTGGGCTCCACGGCGATTGAAATCACGGTGTCGGGGAATGTGATGCTCTCAAGCACGATGGGATGAGCCTCATCGCAGAGGGTGTCGCCGGTGCGGATGTCCTTGAATCCCACGCCGGCGCCGATGTCACCGGCCTCGATGCAGTCCATAGGCTGCTGCTTGTTGGAGTTCATCTGGAACAGGCGGCTCACGCGCTCCTTCTTGCCCGAGCGGGTGTTGAAGACGTAGGAGCCGGACTCCACTTTTCCTGAATAGACGCGGAAGAACACCAGTCGTCCCACATAGGGGTCGGTGGCAATCTTGAAGGCCAGGGCCGAAGTGGGTTCATCCTCGCTGGGCTTGCGGTCCTCTTCAGCACCCGTTTCGGGGTTCTCACCGACGATGTTGGGTGTGTCAAGGGGAGAGGGGAGGAAGGCGCAAACGTAGTCGAGCAACGTCTGCACGCCTTTGTTCTTGAACGAAGAACCGCAGAGCATGGGAGTACATTCCATGGCGAGAGTGCCTTTACGGATGGCGGCGATGAGTTCCTCTTCTGTGATGCTTTCGGGGTCTTCAAAGAATTTCTCCATGAGCGACTCGTCAAATTCGACGGCCTCTTCCACGAGTTTGTCGCGCCATTCCTGCACCTCGTCCATCATGTCGGAGGGGATGTCGGTGACTTCAAACTCAGCGCCTTGAGTCTCGTCGTGCCAGATAATTGCCTTCATCTTGATGAGGTCCACAATGCCCTTGAACGTTTCCTCTTGTCCAATGGGCACTACCAGTGAAATGGGCTTTGCCCCGAGCACGTCCTTCATCTGCTGAAGCACGTCGAAGTAGTTGGCACCCGAGCGGTCCATCTTGTTCACGTATCCCAGGCGGGGCACGTTGTATTTGTCGGCCTGGCGCCACACCGTTTCGCTCTGGGGCTGCACGCCGCCTACTGCACAGTAGGTGGCCACGGCACCGTCGAGCACGCGCAGCGAGCGCTCCACCTCGGCGGTAAAGTCCACGTGTCCCGGAGTGTCTATCAGGTTGATTTTGAACTGCTTGTCGTTATAGTGCCAATAGCAGGTTGTGGCGGCAGAAGTGATGGTAATACCGCGTTCCTGCTCCTGAGCCATCCAGTCCATGGTTGCGGCACCGTCGTGTACCTCGCCAATCTTATGGGTTTTTCCCGTATAATAGAGGATGCGTTCAGAAGTTGTCGTCTTACCGGCGTCGATGTGTGCCATGATGCCGATATTACGTGTGAGATGTAAATCTTGCTTTGCCATTGAATGCTTCTATTCTTTATCCTAAAAAGTCTTTTTACCTAATACCTTATACCCTGATTCATTAGAAGCGGAAGTGTGCAAAAGCGCGGTTAGCCTCTGCCATCCTGTGCATGTCTTCCTTTCTCTTGAAAGCACCACCCTGGCTGTTGTAAGCGTCCATGATTTCGGCAGCGAGGCGCTCGGCCATCGACTTGCCACCACGCTTGCGTGCGTAGATAATCATGTTCTTCATAGAAACACTCTCCTTGCGGTCGGGGCGAATCTCTGTGGGCACCTGGAAGGTGGCACCGCCGATACGGCGGCTCTTCACCTCCACCTGGGGTGTGATGTTGTCAAGAGCCTGCTTCCAGATTTCGAGGGCGGACTTTTCTTCCTTAGCCATTTTCTCGCCGACGAGCTCCAGGGCGTGATAGAAAATCTTATACGACGTATTCTTCTTTCCGTCGTACATCAAGTGGTTTACGAATTTCGAGACCTTCTGGTCGTTGTAAACGGGATCCGGCAGGATCACACGCTTCTTTGGTTTTGCTTTTCTCATTTTTCTAAGAAATTAATTCTGCTTGGGGCTGTCTTCTTCGTTCTTCAACGTCCGCTCCCGGACATTTACTCAACCTGTCTAACAATTCTCCAGCAAAACGATTTTTGTTAATGAAAACGGCCTTAGCCCAGACCCTCCCCGGTCTTGGCGTCGGGCTTGAAAGGGTTTTTACTTCTTTTGTTTCTTCGGGCGCTTGGCACCATACTTGGAACGGCGCTGAGTGCGGTTGGCCACGCCGGCGGTGTCGAGCGTACCGCGAACAATGTGATAGCGCACGCCGGGCAGGTCTTTCACACGACCGCCGCGCACCAAAACGATAGAGTGCTCCTGAAGGTTGTGGCCCTCTCCCGGAATGTAGGAGTTCACTTCCTTCTGGTTTGTCAAACGAACACGGGCAACTTTGCGCATTGCCGAATTAGGCTTCTTCGGGGTCGTGGTGTACACGCGCACACACACGCCACGACGCTGAGGACATGAGTCCAAAGCGGGCGACTTGCTCTTGTCAACAAGTACCTTTCTGCCTTTTCTAACTAATTGTGAAATAGTAGGCATTATAAAATTAATTTTTAATTATATATATTGTTTTATTATATTCGTAAACCGGCACTATAATCCCTGCGGACTATTTCGGGCTGCAAAGGTACGAACTTTCGGTGAAAATACCTAATTATATAAATGCCAAATGAGGCTTTTACTGAAATAATTAACAATATATAACTACTGTTTGCACAATTTAATCAAATATTTTTACTTTTTCCGAAGTTTTCAAAGAATATTACAGCGGTTTTGGGGGGCGGAATGATTCTAGATATTCTAGAGGTTCTAGATAATCTATAGATTCTAGAGATTCTAGAAAATCTAGATAATCTAGAGGTTCTAGAAAAATCACTTCAACAGCGCCCGGAGCCCCTCATCGGCCACCAGCCGGTTGCCATTCCACACAAGGCGGCCTTCTCTGCAGTCGCTCTCACGGATGAAGCGGATGACATCGGCGTCGGGCTGCATCACGCATCGCCATTCGTTGCGCCCCAGGCCGGGAGCATCGGCGGCAAGATTATTGTTTAACACAAACTCGTGGGCGCCTGCCTTGCACTCATAGAAATGCAACGACAACTCATCGCCTGTGCCCAGCTTATGGTAGCCGAGGGCATTGGTGTTTTCGGGGAGAAACCCTTTCCGCTGGGCGCACTCGGTGAGCACGGCCGCCACGGTGCTGCCGTCGCTGCAATGCCACAGCCGGCAGGTGAAATAATAGAACCCCTCCATCGACAGGGCCTCGGCATAGTCGGCCTGGCGGGGTGTGCTCCTCACCGCCACGCAGATGGGCAGCGACAGATAGGTGCCGCCTTCGAGGTGCCCCTCTGGTTCCGCCTTCGCATCACGCAGTTCCATCTTCGCCCTTGTTGTCACGGCGTCGAGGATGTTGTCGGCCCAGGAATCCTTTTTCTCCGACACCGTGATTGGACTGGTGTCAGGACCTTTATAGACCAGTTGCCCGCGCTCCCACCGCAGCCGCGCATCCACGCCGCAACGTCCCCAACGGTGGTTCATCTCAATGCTGTTATGGTCTTTGCTGTCTGGAAAACTGGTCTGCCGCTTAACGATGCCGTCGGTGAAGTCGCTGCCCTGGCAATAGGGGACCAGGCGGCGAGCAACGCTGTCATAGCGGTAGTAATAGGCATCCTGCGCGTCGGAGGACAACGGCTTGTGGCAGGTGACGCCAAGGGCCACAGCCTTCTCTTCCTCGAAGATGATGCGCATGGAAAAGCTCTCATGGCTGAAATAGCAGCTGTCGCGGTCGATAAAGATTTTCGGCTTCGCCCTGTTGAAAGTGATGCGGGTGTCGCCATCCACGACGGCCATCAGCATCTGGTAATACTCGGAAGGGAAATGCGACGTGAAAGCGCGGAGGAAATCCACAATATGGGGTTCGCCCTTGCCGGCCACGGAGATGGTGTCGTTACGCCAGTGGGCGGGCATGGGGCAGTCGATGCTGCGTGTCCACAGGTCCTTCTTCTCATCATCGGCAGGTTGCACGCCGTTATTCTGAGCCGATGCTGCCATACACATTATTATATATATAAGGGCGGTCGAAAATCTTTTCATTGGGTTATTCTTTTTCGTTTGACAGGCAAAATTAGTAATAAATCCCGAAACGGCAAGCCCGACGGACATATTATTACGCTTTTTTAGCAAGCGCCATTCATTTGCAAAAAAGGCAGGGGGATTTTAAACAACGGACACGGGTAGGAGCCGACATTTACAAGCACCGGTACGGGCAGTTTTCGTGATATTGGCACCGGAAATTGTAGTTTCAAGGTATTCGCGGCTCTGAACCGCGGGCAAAGAGTCATCATTTTTAGGTATTTTTGTTTCACAAGGGCCTCTTGCAACCCGTTTGCAAGGAAAAAAGAGTAATTTTGCATCGTAAAACAAAAAAAAGAAACGATATGAAACTTTCGGAACTGAAGACGGGCGAGAGAGGTGTCATCGTGAAGGTGTCGGGACACGGCGGCTTCCGCAAGCGCATCATCGAAATGGGCTTCGTGAAAGGGAAAGAGGTGGAGGTGCTGCTCAACGCGCCCTTGCAAGACCCCGTGAAATATAAAATCATGGGTTACGAGGTGTCACTGCGACATAGCGAGGCTCGGCAGATTGAGGTGGTGAGCGCCGACGAAATGGCCAACAAGGAGCAACAGGAAACAACAGGCGAGCAACCGAGAACCATGGTGGAAACGGAGGAAACCGTGAGCCGAAAGCTACGTTCGGAGGCCCTGCGCAGGCGCAGGGAAATCAATGTGGCACTGGTGGGCAACCCCAATTGCGGCAAGACATCGTTCTTCAACTTCGCCAGCGGCGCCCACGAACGCGTAGGCAACTACTCGGGCGTCACCGTCGATGCCAAGGAGGGCGTGGCCGAATACAAGGGCTACCGCTTCAACCTTGTGGACCTGCCCGGCACTTACTCGCTCAGTGCCTACAGCCCCGAGGAACTCTATGTGAGGAAACAAATCGTGGAGAAGACGCCCGACGTCATCATCAACGTCATCGACGCAAGCAACCTGGAACGTAACCTCTACCTCACCACGCAGCTCATTGACATGAACCTCACAGTGGTGGGTGCGCTCAACATGTACGACGAGCTGGAGGCCAGGGGCGACAAACTCGACACCCACGTGCTGGGACAGCTGATGGGATTTCCCATGGTGCCCACGGTGTTCAGGAACGGACGCGGCGTGAACGACCTCTTCCAGACCGTCATACAGGTCTATGAGGGAAAGTTCAAGCATCACGAGGTGCGACACATCCACATCAACCACGGCTCATGCATCGAGCAGGGAATCAGCGAGATACAAAAATTCCTGAAGGCCGACGACGCGCTGCGCCAGCGATTCTCAACCCGCTATCTGGCCATCAAGCTGTTGGAAAACGACAAAGAGGCGGAAAACATCGTGGGCGAGCTGAAGAACGGTCGGCAAATCATTGAAGCCCGCAACCGCGCTGCCGCCGCCATCAAGGAGGAGCTGAAAGAAGATAGCGAAACGGCCATCATGGATGCCAAGTACGGTTTCATCCACGGTGCTTTGCACGAAACGGGCTTCGAGGAGGGAAAGAACAAGGACACTTACCTGATGACTCACGCCCTCGATGCCATCATCACCCATAAATGGCTGGGGTTCCCGCTGTTCTTCTTCTTCCTGTTCCTTATGTTCGAGGTGACGTTCACGCTGGGCCAATACCCCATGGACTGGATCGACGCGGGCGTGGGGCTGCTCAGCGAAGGGGTGAGCAACCTCTTGCCCGACGGACCGGTGAAAGACATGATTGTTGACGGGGCCATCGCCGGTGTGGGGGCTGTCATTGTGTTCCTTCCACAGATTCTCATTCTCTACACCTTCATCTCGTTCATGGAAGACTCGGGCTACATGGCCCGCGCCGCATTTATCATGGACAAACTGATGCACAAGATGGGCGTCCACGGCAAGTCGTTCATACCGCTCATCATGGGCTTTGGTTGCAACGTGCCGGCGGTGATGGCCACGCGCACCATCGAGAGCCGCCGTTCAAGGCTTATCACCATGCTGGTGCTGCCACTGATGAGCTGTTCGGCACGCCTGCCCATCTACATCATGATAGTGGGGACGTTCTTTGCGGTGAAATACCAAAGTGCCATCATGATAGCACTTTATGCCATCGGCATCGTGCTGGCCGTGGTGATGAGCCGCATTTTCAGCCAGTATGTGGTGAAGGGCGAGGACACGCCGTTCGTCATGGAACTGCCGCCCTACCGCTTCCCCACATGGAAGGCCATTGCCCGCCACACCTGGGAGAAAGGCAAGCAGTACCTAAAGAAAATGGGCGGCATCATCCTCGTGGCAAGCATCATCGTGTGGGCGCTCGGCTATTTCCCCCACAACGACACGCTCTCGCGGCAGGAACAACAGGAACAGAGTTTCATCGGACACATCGGGAAAGCCATAGAACCGGCATTCCGCCTGCAGGGCTTCGACTGGAAGCTCGACGTGTCGCTCATCGCCGGCGTGGGAGCCAAGGAAATCGTGGCCTCCACCATGGGCGTGCTCTACGCCAACGACGAGGAGGTGGCCGACGACAGCCTCGGCGACCAGACGCAGCGCTATGCCAACCTGCGGCAGCAGATGGAGGCCGACGGCATCACGCCCCTCATCGCCTTGGCCTATCTGCTCTTCGTGCTCATCTATTTTCCTTGCATAGCCACCATTGCAGCTATCAAAGGCGAAACGGGGTCGTGGCGATGGGCAGTCTTCGCCGCCGTCTATACTACGGTGCTGGCGTGGGTGGTGTCGGCACTGGTTTTCCAAGTCGGTTCGCTCTTTATATAACAACCCCAAACCTCACCCCTGACGGGGATTTTTACAAAAATATTTGAAACAGTGCCTCTGTTTCAAATATTTTTTTTAACTTTGCAGGGATTAACGACTTCGGGAAAGAAACGGCATGGAACGGCTTTTCCGGGGGCGCAAACCACAATATAGACAAACCAAAGCCTCAATACATTATGACTTATTTAGAAAAAGAGATTGCCGACCGCCTTGAAATCATGGGCACCTACTACGACCTCGACGCCCTGTTGCAGGACAAGACGGACAACAAGGCCGTGGCCAAGTATTACCGCAAGTCGGACTTCTTCTACAACCTCATCAACTCGCGCGGCGGCTTCCATCTCCACATGGGACTGTCCGACGACGTGTTCTTCCACAAAGAAGACTTCCTCAAGCAGGCGCAGTTCGTTGAGACGCTCATCGACAAACCGGTAATGAACATTCTGGAAATCGGCGCCGGCCGCCTGCCCAACACCAAATACCTGGCGAAGAAATTCCCGCAGCACAGCTTCACCGCCCTCGACATTCCCAACCGCAACTTCCTGAAGAACAAGGTGCCGGGCAATGTCAAGCTGTTGGAAGGCGACTACCACGACCTCTCCGTTTTCCCCGAAAACAATTTCGACATCGTCTTCGGCGTGGAGACCCTCTCCTACTCTGCCAACAAGGAGCGCGTGACCAAGGAGATTGCCCGTGTGCTGAAACCCGGCGGAAAGGTGGTGTTCTTCGACATCTACGATGCAAAGCCACAGGAGGAGATGACGGACTTCGAGAAGCGCGTATCGGCCATCACCCTGGCCAGCATGCGCATCACGCCCAAGGACCAGTACATCGGCAACCTCGGCAAATATCTTGCCCGCAACGGCTTCAAAGACGTTGAGATTACCGACCTCACCCACGCCATCCGTCCCAGCCTGCGCCGCCTGGACCGCATCTGCTGCTACTACTTCATGCACCCCAAGTTCATGAAGTTCATCCGCCACTTCGTTTCCCAGGACGCCGACAACAACGCCATCGGCGGCTGGCTGATGTTCCTGACCTTCGACGCCGAGAACTTCCACCAGTACAACCGCACCGTGGCCACAAAGATTTGACTGAAAGAAAGTTGTTTTCCGGCAAAAGCATTGTTGTTTTAGGGAAAAGTGTATTTTTGCAACGGTAAAGAAAAACAGATGATGATGCAATTGGCAAGTAATGGTAAAGTGGTCGTTGAAAGAGAAAGACCACATGGCACAGAAGCAAAGATGCCATCTGTCAGAGAAAGAAGAATGACTCAGGGCCGTAAGAAGACCATGCGTCCTGAACTAATGAGCAAAGACGAGTTCTTCAGAAACATTATTCAAGGGACACAGAATAGGAACGTTTAAGAAGGAGTATCCCACCTATGCTGAAACAATTCTGACAGAATGTGACATTTACGACTCAAATGGCAATAAGTATCACATAGAACGTGCCATGTGGATAAGGAAACAGGACTTGCAATATAATTCGCAAGTCCTGTTTTTTGATTTATTCCACATCAATTCACTTCTTCACGACCTTTTTCCCGTCAATGATGTTAAGGCCCTTGCGAGGGGAGGCAAGGCGCTGGCCGGAGGGCGAATAGACGGCGGACGGGGTTCCGTGGCCGGTTGCTATTTCCTCGATGCCGGTGTCACCCTGCACCATCACGAAACATTCGGCTTTGAGGCCGTTGCCGGTCGTGGCACTGACGATGGCCGTGCCCTCCTTGACGCCCAAGACCATTCCCGATTGCGTCACCTTCGCCACAGAGGTGTCGTCGGAAGCCCATGTGATGGTGGTTTCAGCGTCGGCGGGCTGAAGCGTGGGTGTCAGCGTGATGGTCTTTCCAACATCAACCGTCACCACGTCGGGCAAAGTAATGGCCGTGGGGACAATCACCGAGGGGCTGCCCTCATACTCCACCCATTCCGTGCCGTTCCAACATTGCGGTGTCCACCCCTTCACCTTCACAGCCGCCACCTGCTCCGTGGTGCAGACATTGCCCTCGTCTTCATCCTCATCGATATTTACCACTCTAAAACCAAACTCATTGTCTGAGGTATTCCTTCTAAGTCCTTTTATCAAATTGTCCATAGCGGTGCCCTTGATATTATTACAAACAAAATACAAAGCCTTTAACGCAGTGTTCTTTGACACATCCAAAGAGGTCAGTTGGTTGCGGTTACACTGCAAATAACTTAACGCCGTGTTCTTTGACACGTCCAACGAGGTCAGTTGATTTGAGGGGCAAGACAACGTTTCCAGCGCAGTATTCTTAGACACATCCAATGTCGTGAGTTGATTATTATTACACCATAATTCTTTCAACGCTGTGTTCTTAGACAAATCCAAAGAGGTCAGTTGGTTGTTCCAACAATACAAAGTTGTCAATGCCGTACACTTCGACACATCCAAAGAGGTCAGTTGGTTGTCGTAACAACGCAAAGAGGTCAATGCCGTACACTTCGACACATCCAAAGAGGTCAGTTGGTTGTCGTAACAATCAAAAGTTGTCAATGCCGTGTTCTTTGACACGTCCAAAGAGGTCAGTTGATTGTCACAACAATTCAAATTGGTCAATGCTGTACACTTAGACACGTCCAAAGAGGTCAGTTGGTTGCCGCCACAAAACAAAGTTGTCAATGCCGTACACTTAGACACGTCCAAAGAGGTCAGTTGGTTTCCTTGACAAGACAAAGAGGTCAATGCCGTACACTTAGACACGTCCAAAGAGGTCAGTTGGTTGTTGTAACATACCAACTTTGTCAATGCCGTACACTTCAAGACGTCCAAAGAGGTCAGTTGGTTGTTGTAACATCCCAACTCTGTCAATGCCGTACACTTCAAGACGTCCAAAGAGGTCAGTTGGTTGTCGTAACAACGCAAAGAGGTCAATGCCGTACACTTAGACACGTCCAAAGAGGTCAGTTGGTTGTCGTAACACCACAAAGTTGTCAATGCCGTACACTTAGACACGTCCAAAGAGGTCAGTTGGTTGTTGTAACAATGCAAAGTTTTCAATGCCGTGTTCTTTGACACGTCCAAAGAGGTCAGTTGGTTGTCGTAACAATACAAAGTTGTCAATGCCGTACACTTAGACACGTCCAAAGAGGTCAGTTGGTTGTCGGAACAAGATAACCATTTCAGCGCGGTAAAAAATTCTATTCCTTTCAGACTTTTTATTTCCTTATTTGAGACATCCAGACTTATAATATTATTGACTTCTTACTGCGTGATCTTCCCATCTTCCCCATAAGTTGTAGAGAGCAAGTAGTTGCGGAAGTTGTTATCAGGGAAGTTGGTGGAGTTGATGACGGCCACGACGGGGTCTTCGTCAACCGTTACCGCACATGTGGAATAAACGCCGCTTCCGTCGTTTGCCTTGCAGGTGATGGTGGCATTGCCCTTAGCTTTTGCCGTCACCTTGCCGGAATTTCCCACAATGGCCACGCTCTCATTGCTTGAAGTCCAGCTGACGCTCTTGTCCGTTGCGTCCGAGGGCAGAACAGTTGCCGACAATTGATAACTATCGCCGACATTCAAGGACAGCGACGACTGATTGATAGTGATATTGGTTACTAACACCTGTTTCGGAAAGACATTCACCGTCCAATAGAACTCCACTTCGTCGGCATTGACCAGGCCCCAGTAGGATAAGGTGCCGGTGCCGACGTGTAACCCCTCAATGGTGCAGCTCCGCGGCCCCTGGCTTATAAAGCGGAACGTGCTGTTTGATTTTGACCAGTAACCCGACTGCGTGACGTAATTGCCATAGCTTACGTCAACAAAGAACTGTTCTCCTACTTCGATATTGATTTCTCCTTTATAGGTCGCGGCCATGAGCGAGTGCGGCAACAGGATGGCGGCAATGCAGGCCATGAGGGCTGTTGCCAGGAATCTTTTTCTCATACGTTAGTTTCTAAAATGATAGAAACGAAAAGAGGCGTGCAACCATTCCGTGCTTATTCTCTCGTTTCGGTTACCGCCAAGTGACCTGCAATGTAAACAAGCAAGAACAGTTCACGCCCATCGGACGTGAACCTTCTGAACTGCTTGCTCTCACATTGCGAATTTTTGGCGGTATTCAAACGAGAGAGAGACAAGAGCAGAAAGCTCAAGTATCTAAAAAAGTAAGAACGGGGACGCAGCGCCCGGCAATCCGTTTCCGGGTTAATAAATAGTTTTCTGAAGAATCCCCTTGCGGGAGGGCCGCGCCTGGCGTCTGCCTGCTCCCATTAACGTGTTGCTTACTGTCTGTTTCGTACTTTCAGCGTTTTAGGTTAAAAACAACAAACGGCCATTCAAGCAGTTAAGTTGATGGCCGTTTTCTTAATGATAAAAATCTTTTTGTAGTGGATAGGGGAATCGAACCCCTATGCCAAGATTGAGAATCTTGTATCCTAACCATTAGATGAATCCACCGGTTAGCAACTCTAATGAACTGTCGGTGCTCGAACCTCAGCGGAAGCTGGGGGATTCGAACCCCCGGTACCCTAACAGGTACGGCAGTTTAGCAAACTGCTGGTTTCAGCCACTCACCCAAACTTCCTTACCGGGACTGCCGAAACAACTCATTACTGAATTGCGGGTGCAAAGATACGGCAAATATTTTAATCCACCAAACTTTTTGCAATATTTTTTTGAATCGACCTCAAAAGAGGTTGAAGAAAAAGAATACGGCGGCGTATGCGGGTGGCACGCCTTTGGCATAACCGAGGAGGCTTCCGGAGCTGTTGCGCACGGCTCCCGAGGAGTCCACCTTTCCCAGATAGGAGTTGTTGCTATTGCGCACATCGCCCGAGGATTCGATTTTCCCCAGGTAGGCATTGTTGGCGCCACGCACCGTGCCGTTTGACTCAATCTTGCCGAGGTATCGGTTATTGCTGTCGCGGATGTCGCCGTTACTGCTGATGCGGGCTATCGTGGAGTTGTTGCTGTTGCGGAAGGTGCCGTCGGAAGAAACGGTACACATCAGCGAATTGTTGCTGTTGCGCACGCTCTGCGCCTGCATTGCCGTGGCTGCGCCCAAGAGCACGAGCACCGCCACCATGAGCCGCTTCAACGGATTGCGCAAAGAGAAAAGGCCTGTTTTCATATCTTTCGTTTTTAAGGTGTGTGAAACATACTGCAAATATACACATTATTTATATATCTGCCAAACAAAAGGGGAGAAATAATTACAATACTGACATTCGATGGCGTCTGAGGGGTCAGAGCGATGGACTGAGGCGGGCGGACACACATAAAATATGTCCCTACTGTATTCTTTTACTTTGCTTGCGGCATACATCCGCAGGGCGGGAACATTTTGTCAAGATTTTTCATGGTTTTTAGGAACACAAAAGAAGTTTGACCGCAAATTTCAAGGAGAAATCTTCAAGATCTCTCCCCTCAATCTTCAAGATCTCTCCCCGAAATTTGCGGTCAAACTTCAAACAACTTTCAAATCTCTGATTTTCATTATGTTACAAACTAGATGCAAAAACAGTCGATTTTGTCAAGATTTTTCATAATTTTTCCCACCCTTGTTATCCACCTTTCAGAGGCTTTTCAAGCCTGTTTTTTGCGTCGAAACCGAAGCGGCGCGACAGCCACCTGTTCAGCACGGCGAAGAAGGCGAGACAGAACAGCGTGGGCAGAATGAGCGACGATGCCCCGGGCTGGCTCACCGAGTTGAGAAACGCCTGCCAAAGAATTTTTCCGAACAAGACTACGAGTGAGCCGATGCCCAGCAGGGTCACGGCGACCACACATGCAATGGCGCCAATACGCCGCCGCCGTTCCGCCCGGCGCTGTTCCTGGCGGATGCGGCGCATGGTGGTGAAAGCGAAGTTCGATGGCAGGCGGCGCGACTCCGTGGGAGCGAGGGCCTGCCTGAGGATGCGGTCTTTATCGTGGTGTTCCATTTTTCATCTGAATATATAGTTTTCGGCGTATGCGGTGCAGGCGGGTGGCAATGGTGCCCGCCTCCACATCAAGGATATAGGCGATGTCGGCCAGCGGGCGGTTGTCATAATAAAAGAGGTTGATGAGCGTCTGCTCGTCGGGGCGCAGCAGTGCGATGGCACGGCGCAGGTCGTCGAGCCGCGACTCGTCGGCGAGCGTTTCATCCACCTCGGTGTCGGAAAGGCCGGGCTGGTCGTCGATGCTGACATAAGTCATGCGCTTTTTCCTCAGCCACGACACGGCGGTGGTATAGGCGATGCGGCAAATCCAGGTGGAGAACGACGACCGCCCTTCAAACGTTTCCAGCCGGTTGAACGCACGGACGAAAGCGTCCTGGACCAGTTCCTCTGCATCTTCCTGCCGCGGCACCAGCCGCACCACGATGGCAAAGGCCTCCTGACCATAACGCTCCATGAAATAGCCGAAGTCCTCGGCGTGTCCGTCGAGGATTCGGGCTATCAGCCGTGTTTCGTCCGTCTGCATCAATCAGATTTGGAATTCGTCGGTTTTCTTTTCTTCTTGAGGTTGTTCAGCCTTCCTCTCCGCCCTGTAGGACATCAGCAGGCCAATGCCGCCAAAGATGCAGATGCAGGCCACATAGACAATGCCTGCGACTGAAAAATGGTAAGAACGGACTTCATCGAATTGGTCGCCATACTTGCCGAATGTGGCCATCATATTGATGAGGAAGCCTGAGAGGAAACCGCAACCAATGCCAAGCATCAGCCAGCCGATGCGCAAGGCCGTGTACTTATTTCCACTGCTGTAGAGGTTGATGCCTTTAAAATGGGCATTTGAAATCTCCGAGATTTTGTTGATGAGCATCAGCCGCTCGCGACGCCTTACAAACAGCTCGGTCACTTTGTAGATGCAGCCAAAGATGATGGCCACGTTCAGGGGAATCATAATCCATTCCATGTTCTTTCCGTTTTTTAAATAATTGTTGTTTTGAATATCTCTTTGTCTTAATAGACGCTGACCTTCGCAAGATATTACACTAAAAAACGAAAAAAACGATACCCGCAATAAAAAAACTGGGGGACATCCCGCCTGGGACGCCCCTACCAGCTAATTCACAACGATTCATCGCGACCCATTGCGAAAAAAGAATCTAAATGCCTTAAATAGAAATTTTAATATTACCTAACTCATGAAATGCGTAAGTAAATAGTTTTTTTCATTTATGCACTAAATAGTTATTCTCATTCATTGATATATATTGTTTTGCGAGCTGTCACAGCCCACTTGTAATATCACGAAAGGCGGGAACGATTTCCACTTGCAAAAGTAGCTACTTTCACCCAAAAAGGCGGTGCCGAAAACTATTTGATTTGTGCCGGTTTGTATCATCAACACATCCCGGAAGAAAAAGGATACAAACGGGAAGACAAAGGTTAAAAATGATTATTACGTAAAGAAATAAAACGGCGAGAAAAGGCCTTTTGCCGTTTTTTATTCTTATCTTTGCACAAAACTCAGATTATGCGTTACATGTTCAGCAGATACATGACGGCGGAGGTTCCCGCACACGCCAATACCTCCCGAAAAGGAAGCTGGCGGAGGGTTCCCGCCGTGCTTTTCCTCTTGATTTCCTTCGTCCTTTCATGCCCTGCCGCCGGGTACTTTTTCCGCACGGTGAATGCTACCGACGGCCTGGCCGACAACTTCGTGCGCGACATAGTGCGCGATAGCCGCGGCTATATATGGTTCTCCACCATCTACGGCGTGAGCCGCTACGACGGCTACCGTTTCCGCAACTACCAGCCCATGGAGTTCGGCGGCCGCGCCACCGACGTTACCATGGTGCGCGAGACCGCCGACAGCACGCTATGGATGATATGCGGCGTCGAGCCGTTCACCTTCAACCGCGACGACGGGCAATGGCAGAAAAACGGCGAGGAGGTGCTGGCCAGGCTCGGCGTGAAGGGGGAACTGAAAATGTTTTATGTTGACGACCGCCACAATCTATGGGCGGCCACCGACAACGGGCTGTTCCACTATGACTACGCCCAGTCGAAGCTGCAACGCTACAACGGCGCATTGCGATCGGCCGTCACCCACATAGCGGCCAAGAACGGCCTCGTCGTGGTGGTGACCGCCGACGGCACCATCTATGAGGCAACACCGGGCGGACAACTCGCCGTGCTGACGCAGGCTCCCGGTGAGACACACAACAGAGACAGCCACATCTACCTGGACAATCACGGCCACCTGTGGTTCTACCAATCGCATGCGCCCGCCGGCACACAATGGCTCTTTTCCACCGACTCGCGCCAATGGCGGCAACTGACGGAATGGAAGCAGATGGCCGGCGTGCTGGTGAACGCCCTGACCGAGGCCGCCGACGGCA
>JAFVHN010000115.1 GCA_017474515.1 Prevotella sp.
CCGTAGTCGGGTAGTAGGGCCGGGTGTTTATCACGTCGTCGTATTCATTCGACTGGCACGAGAACAACAGGAGTGAAAGAAGCGGCAAAAATAACTTTTTCATAATTTAATGGTGTTTAGAAACATTTTTGCTGCAAAGATAGCGGTTTTGAAACAACCTGCAAAGCTTTACAGCAGAAAAAGAAAAGAAGTTGATATTTTGGCATTATACATTTTGTAAAGATACCCTTGGTAAGCAGTACAACAGTAGCAAATGTATTCATAACATTCCTCTATCTTTTTTATTTAATAATCTTTGCCGAGGCCTTTTCACCTTTGCATCTCGCTGTAACCACATAAGCTCCTGATGGCCAGTCTGAGCCGTCCAACACGCAATTATTACCTAAAACTTTCATTGCCGACACCTTTTGCAAGTCTGACAATCTTGTAACGTCTATAGCCAAAACATCCTGAGTGTCATCAGTAATACCACGACTGTTTTCTCCCTGAGAATCAGATCCATTGTTTTGCATGGTGACAGAATATTGGCCATTTTCCAAAGGAGTTATAGCAAGACGGTTGTTTTGTAACCCGTATGTTGCATTGATAAATTGTACTCTTACGTATCCTCCACATTCATAATTGCTGATAAACATGTTATAGACTTCACCTTGGGCCAATGTGGGCATCATGAAATAAAATGGATTTGTTCCTGTATGGCTTGCCCCAGAAGGATATGAGTTTGTTGTCAGGTAAATGGTTTTTCCGACAAGGTTTGGGGATTCCACGCAAACGGTGTTCTCTGCATACGCCTCATTGGGTTCTTCCGTCGTCAAGGACATTTCCCAAATGTATGGCTGCCCGTCTCCCCACGGCACATCCCAATAAAAGCCGTAGAAATTACCATCTCCAGAAATTTCCTTGGTCAATGTCCTAAAAACGATGTCATCATATTTCAACTCTGCCGTGAGCCTGCCCGTAAAAGCCGAATTGGTTAAATAAACATGTTCTACTGTGCATGCATTTGCCACAGGGTAGTTAGTGCGAATGCTGTGTGGCGAGTTGCCAATAAGACTTGTGTAAGTCCAGGTAACTTCCACCCCGGAAGGAATGTTGCTAACGGTATAAATTCCGGAACTTTGTTGGCATATTAACGATGGCCCTACAATAGACATGCTATAAGATCGCCTCCTTGTATCTGTTTGCCAAGTATTAGTGTTGCACGAGTCAAGCCAGTTCTTCAAACCAGTGTCATTTGTCCCGCCACCATTCCATGACTTACCCAAAATACCAAACATATCGTAACCGTTGCCATTATCTCCAATAAGTTGTCCAACGACCCTGTCATTGTCATCCAAAATAGGACAACCTGACGACCCGTTATATAATGCCCCAACATCCATCTGCACTTTCCAGTAGATATTATTGCCATATATGGAACTTGAACCTTTATTAAACTCGTCGTCTTCAAGTGCAATTTTCATGGGAGTGCCATGAGGATGATGAAGGCAAGTCCCGTAAGATGGTTTATCTTGAGAGCGGCTCCACCCCAACCAACTCAATAGCGGGTTACTTGACAGATTGCTATTGGTAATTCTGAGCAATGCAAAATCTGTGTTGACCCATGCAGACTTAAATTCTGCACCTTGATAGAGGTAACCGCCTAAAATGGAGTCGCCGTCGCATGTTTTTTTCTTATAACAGAATTTGAACGATGCTCCACTAACAGCTAGCTTCTCGTTTGTTGAAAGTGATTTAGAATCATCAGCGTCTAAACAGTGAAAGGCGGTCAAAAAATAGGGTTTATAATCATATTCTGCTGTTTGTACCAACGCGCCTGTGCAATTTTGGAAACCATTTGGGTTGTAAAAAACACCAATGGCATAGGTTTCAAGATCATAATACTGGCTCCAGCATGCAACGTCGATGTTGTCTTCGCTGCGATTCTCAACCATCTTTTTTGATGGATTAACATAAATGTGCCTATACCCGTGCACAATGCGGCTTATCATTAGTGAAGACGTCCCTATCTCATCAAAAGGTTCGAATAAAAGAATTGTTACCTTTTCTCCTGGGATGACATCACTCATAAAATGTCCGCTTTGAGGAATTGATGTTGCAAGAACTGGACCAAACAACACCGTTTCATCTTCATTAATGATATATAGCACCCCATTATCTGAAAGATGGAAATCATCAAAAATGAAGTTTAAAGACGATGCTCCTTTTGAGTAAAAAGACTTTGCCCACAGACGGCCGTTCTCAACATTTTTCCAAGTGCCGTCTGCTAAAGTCAACGATGTGTCATGGGGAGTCCCAAACCTATAAGGTGCCCCTATTTCATCATTCTCAACGTCTTCTTTCTCGTATGATGACAAATCAAAAGAAGGAAGAATATACACATCATCGGTAAATGTTACGCCTTTCAAGTCGTCAGCTCTTTTCAGCACATCTCCATTTTCGCTGTATGTAATCCTCACTTGGGAGTTCAAAAACAGGCAAGGTAACACACCTGTCAATAATAATATTATTTTTTTCATAATAGTTTTGTTTTTTAGATGTTAAGAATTAAGATTATAAGTTAATCTGCCCGCAGAAAATGTAGCCGTCCATATAAATATATAAGATGTATGGGCCGCTGATCGTTGAGGGGAGGATGAGAGAGGTGGAGCCGGCGGGGAGGGCGGAATAATAAACTATAGTTCCTGTGTTGTCGGTGAGGACAATGGGAAGGGATTCTGCATACGCCGTTGGGAACAAGAAGGTGTTACCACTAATGAAAACTGATGGTGGTGTTACGGGGGTCTTGGGGTTAGGATTGGTTGTACCAGTGATGGGGTCAACAATACTCAACGTGAAAGTGATTGGGTCACCCGGTGTCTGACAATTTGCCGTTTGAGCGAAAAGCGCTGCAAACAAAGCGATAATAAATAATTGTTTCATAGATTTGATTTTAAAGAATGAATAATATGCGTTGTTTTTCCGGGAACGCGGGTAACTTTGCAAGCATCTGTTTTTCTTTGCAGGCGGTGCTGCCTGCGCCCCCAGAATTGTACTGCAAAAATATGGAATAAGGAAATATGTTCCAAATAATTAAGGGGAAAATATTTTCCATAAAACTTCCAAAGTCGGGAAACTCCTTTGCTTTCAATGTCTTAAAAAACGGAGATGTTATATTACGCAAAGAGAATGTTACAAAAGAGGGCTTTCTTCAAGGTTCGCGCAGGCTCAATGGGGGAACGGGCAGGAAGGGAAACATTCAGAACATGTCTGAACTATAAGGAAGTTGGGAGAATGAGAGGCTTGGAAGAACTGATCTCGGGGATTGTCCCTAAAGGCCACAAAGTCCGTAAAGAAAAAAAGCGAGGGGCGCAGGCTTTGTGGCTGCCTGCACCCCTCGTTTTCATTTGGTCTCGATTTCCTCTCGCATGTCGATGATTTGTTTCTTGCTGTCAAAAAACTCATATTGCAAGAAACCCATTTTCTGCGAGGGTACGATGTGTACGCCGAACCCATACTTCATCTGCCACTTTCTTTTCAGCGACACGATGCCCTGGTTGATGTAAGCAGCCACGTATGGGTGTACGTGCAAGAAGAATCGCCTGACGCCAATCTTGTTGACCAGGTTGTCTATTTTCCGCTCCAATTGGTCGGTGAAGAGTATGCTCGACTTTATTTTCCCGCTGCCGAAGCATGTGGGGCAGTCCTCATCTACGTTGACATCCATGGCAGGCCTTACGCGCTGCCTTGTAATTTGCATGAGGCCGAATTTGCTGAGGGGCAGAATGTTGTGGCGCGCCCTGTCTTTCTGCATGTTCTTGCACATGCGCTCATAGAGCATCTGCCGGTCTTCTGCCAGGTTCATGTCTATGAAATCGACGATGATGATGCCGCCCATGTCGCGCAGCCTCAGCTGCCTTGCCAGCTCGTCGGCGGCTCCCAGGTTCACTTCCAAGGCGTTTCCCTCCTGTCCTTTTTCTGCCTTGGTTCGTGTTCCGCTGTTCACGTCCACCACATGCATGGCCTCTGTGTGTTCGATAATCAAGTAGGCTCCGTGCTTGTAGTTGACGGTCTTGCCGAAGCTCGACTTGATTTGTCGCGTTACGTTGAAATTGTCAAAGATGGGCACGTTCCCGGTGTATAGTTTCACGATGCCCGCTTTCTCGGGTGCTATCATCGTGACATAGTCCTTCACCTCTTGGAACACTGCCTCGTCGTTGACGTAGATGTTTTCGTAGGAAGGGTTAAACAGGTCGCGCAACAGCGCCACCACCCTGCTTTCCTCTTCATATACGAGCTGCGGGCGCTGGGTGGTGCGCTGCACCTTCGCAATGGCTTCATCCCAGCGTTTGACGAGGATTTTGAGCTCTGTGTCGAGTTCTGCGACGCGCTTTCCCTCTGCCACTGTTCTGACGATGACGCCGAAGTTCCGTGGCTTGATGCTTTGTATGAGCTGTTTGAGTCGTGCGCGCTCTTCGCCGCTTTTGATTTTAGACGACACTGAAACCTTATCGTTGAACGGCACCAGCACGAGGTAACGCCCTGCAAAGCTGAGCTCTGCCGACAGACGCGGTCCCTTGGTGTTGATGGGCTCCTTCACTATCTGCACCAGCACCTCCTGGTCTTTCTGCAGCGTGGTGGCAATAGAGCCGTCCTTCTTCAGGTCGGGCAGGTGCTGGGCCTTGCTGAAGGGATAGAGTTTCTTTCGGTCGCTCTGTACCTGCTTGAGGTACTTTTCGTAGGAGCAAAACTGGTTTCCCAGGTCAAGATAATGCAGAAAGGCGTCGCGTTCAGAGCCAACATCCACGAAGCAGGCGTTGAGTCCTGCCATGAGTTTTCTCACCTTTGCTATGTAGATGTTGCCGACAGAGAATGATGCCGAGCGTGGTTCCGTCTGGTATTCCACCAGGCTTTTGTCTTCCAGCAGGGCAATCGAGATCTCCTTTTGTTGAACATCAATTACTACTTCGCTGGTCATTTCTGCTTTCTTGGTTGTTTGTCCTTGCCCTGGCGGGCTGTTGCGTGTCCGTGGTGCGGCATGCGCTTGCGGGGCCGCTGCCCCGTGCGTGCCGGCCGGCGGTGCGCAACGCCAGCGGCCAAGGCCATTCACTCATAAGAGCAAGTAGGGTTACTTGCTCTTATGACGATTCTTTCTCAGTCTTTTTTTACGCTTGTGCGTGGCCATCTTGTGGCCCTTTTTCTTTTTTCCGTTTGGCATGGTTAAAAAATATGATTGAAATACTAAAAAATGCTGTTTTTTCCTGTTGCGAGCTCTTGATGCCAGGCTTGTTGTTGATGCCCTGCTGCTCACGGCTCACATATAAATATATTATTGTTCTCCCTTCATCTTGGCCACGAAGCTCTTGGCGGGCTTGAAGCTGGGGAAGTCGTGGGCTTTAATCACGATAGTGGTGTTCATCGTGATGTTGCGGGCTGTTTTCTCAGCGCGGTGCTTGACGATGAAACTTCCGAAACCGCGGAGATATACGTTCTCTCTTCTCTCGAGCAGGCTGCCCTTCACAACTTTCATAAAAGCTTCAACGGTGGCTGTCACGTCCTTGCGGGCAACGCCCGTGGAGTTAGCAATCTCTTCAATGATATCTGCCTTTGTCATTTCTATTTTTACGTTATAAAGTTAATAATTTTTCATTTTGGACTGCAAAGATACGAGTTTTCCGCGTGATACGAAAATTTATTTGCTATTTTTTACAAATTCTTTTGATTTTCTGCAACTTAACTGCCTTTTGAAGTGAAATAACAGGGTGGGGAGTCGTTGAAAAACGAGGAAATCACTGGTATTTGGCAATGAGTGCGTCGGCCTGCTCGCTGCCCAGTTCCTTTGCCTTGCGGAATGCGTCGAGGCCTTGCTCTTTCTGCCCGTTGCGAATCTGAGCCAGTCCCAGCAGCAGCCATCCCTCGGGGTATGCGGGGTCCACCTCGGTACATTTCTGCGCCGTCTGAAGTGCCAGCTCGGGCTTGTTCACCCTGAGCTGCTGCTGCGCCAGTTCGGCATAATAGGCAGGCTCGTCGGGTTCGAGGGCGATGGCGCGCACCATGTCTGAGAGTGCGTGCTGGTAAAGGTGTCCTTTCATCTCGGCCTGTGAGCGCACAAAGTAGAACTGTGCGCTGACCCTGCCGCGCATGAGGATTTCGTAGCGTGTGTAGTCGAAAGCCGCCAGGCGGAAGCTGTCCACCTGCTCGTAGGCTGCTGCCCGTGCGAGGAAATAGGGTGCTGCCGATTCTATGTGCAGGGTGTCGGTGGCGCTGATGGCCTGGTTGAGCAGGTCGATGACCTCCTGCGGCGGTGCCTGCATCATGGATTTGCAGCGGGCCTGTTCGTAGAGCAGTTCGCCGTTGGCAAAGGATGATTTCTCGTTGAGCGTTTGGAAGGTGTTGAGGGCCTCCGAGTAGTTGCCCTGCGCGAAAAGCACTTGTCCCAGCAGGTGGCTGTAGGCCGGCTGCGCATCGGTGGCGATGGCCTGCCGCGTTTCGTCGGCAGCGGCGGCGAGCGTCCATTTCTCCTCGGTAACATTGGGCACCAGGGTGGCGTAGTCGTAGATGAGGCGTGCAAACTCGTAGTGTGCCTCGGCCTTGTTGCCGCAGTTCTTCAGAGCGTCCTGCATGGTGGCCTCGGCCTGGGTGAGCAAGCTGTGCGACACCTGTTGGCGGGCGCGGGCCACATAGCCGTCGGTCTGTGTGGGGAATTGTCTTACGAAGTCGTCAACCGCCACGTTGTATTTCAGCGAGTCGCCGGTCTGCTGAGCCATCATAAGTGCCAGCTGCGCCTGTTGAAGGTCGGCCGGCAAGTCGATGGGAATGCCGATTTGCTGCACGTTGGGGTCGTTGTAGCTGAGGGCGTTCAGGCGCAGGGTGGTGGCATAGCGTGTGTCGGCGGCATGGGCGTCGAAGGACGTGGTGCTTACTTGCAGCAGGCCCATTACCTGCCCGTCCTGGTTGACCACGGGGCAGGCCAGCATGTCGTCGGGTGCACTGAAGCCGAAAATGTAGTAGGCGTATTGTTCCATGAAGTCCTCGGTGGTTTTCACGGCTGTTTCCACCACGCTGGTGTTTTTCGTGGAATATCCCACCACCCAGGCTTTTGTCCCTGCCGGCTGCTTGGTGGCCAGCGGTGCGGGCGTGGTCTTTGCGTCAACGCGGAAGAGCGCAGCGTCGTAGATGGCATCGATGCCCGTAAGGTGTGTGACGGCCATCTTGCGGCCTTTCTGGTCAGTGACCACGGCACTGGCCGCGCCAAGGAAGGGCTTGAGGTCGCTGACGGCCTCGCCGTCGCTGCCTACGAACACGCCGTGGCTGGTGGCCAACAGTGAGCCGTCGGCGCGGAATGTGGAGAGTGCGAAAACGCTCTTGGCAACGTTTTTCACTGCTGCCGGCTGGGAATGGGCCGTCAGGGTGACCATTGCCAGGAGGATAATGATGACAAATGATTTCCTTCTCATTATTTATTTAAGTGGTAAAACATAATTATCTTATTATATTGAAACGAATTAGTCTTAATTCTGTTTTAATTCTTTGCCCCTTTAATATTGAAGATAATTAGTGGAAAATTAAAAAGCAATTAGGATAATTCGTTTTAGAAAAACACTTACAATTATTTTTGTTCACTTACTTAAATGGGGTTTGATGGGGTTTTATGAAGACTGGCGGAGCAGTTCGCGGGCGTTGCTCATGGCGGCCTCTGTTACGGTGCTTCCGCTGAGCATCTGCGCTATTTCCACCTCGCGCTGTGCGGCGCTGAGCCGGTACATGGTGGAGGTGGTGCCGTTCGGGGTTTCCTGTTTCTCCACCTTGTAGTGAGCGGCCCCCATGGCGGCAATCTGCGGGAGGTGGGTGATGCTGATGACCTGTCGTTCGGCCTGTCCCATCTCTTTCATGATGAGCGCCATTTTCTCTGCAATCTTTCCGCTCACGCCGGTGTCTATCTCGTCGAAAATAATGGTTGGCAGCTTCACGGCCCCGCTTATCATGGCTTTCAAAGCGAGCATGACGCGCGCAATTTCACCTCCCGAAGCCACTTCGCTGACGGGCTGCAACGATGTGCTGGTGTTGGCACTGAAGAGGAACACCACCTTGTCGGCCCCGTCGTTGGCAATCGGTTTCGGCGTTATGGCCACCTCAAAGCGTACGTTGGGAATGCCGAGCGGCACCAGCCGTCGCGTCATTTCCTGCTCGATGGTCGTGGCGGCAGAGCGGCGCTTGGCGGTGAGCACGCCGGCGGTTTCTTTGCACTGTTGCCTCATTTCGACCACCTGCTGCTCGAGTTGTCGCAGGTTTTCGTCGCTGTTGTCGATAGTGTCGAGGCGTGCCTCCATGTCGTCGCGCAGAGCAATGAGCTGTTCCACGGTGTCCACGCGGTGCTTCTTCTCGAGCGAATAGATTTTGTTGAGCCGTTCGTCGATTTCCTCCAGCCGCCTGGGGTCGAAGTCCATTTTCTCGGCCTTTGCGCCTACCTCCCGTGCCAGGTCCACCAGTTCGATGTGGCAGCTCTCCATGCGTGCGGCGGCTTCGGCAATGTCGGGATACACATTATTTATATTATATAACGCGCGCGTGGCCTCCCTGAGTTTTTCCACGATGCCGTCGCCGTTGCCGTCGAGCAATCGTGAGGCTTCATAGAGTGCGCCCTTGATGTCCTCGGCATGGCTGAGCATCTCGCTTTCGGCCTCCAGTTCCTCCTGTTGTCCCGGGGCGAGGGCGGCGTCGAGGAGCTCGTTGTACTGAAATCTCAGGAAATCCTCGTTCTCCCTGGCTTTCTCGATGTCGCGGCGTGTTTGCTCCAGTTGCGCCTCCAGGGTTCGATAGCTGTTGAACGCCTGTTGGTAGGCCTGCAGCTCCCCGTGGTCGTCGGCCAGGATGTCCACCACGCTGAGCTGGAAGTCTTCCTCTTGAAGCAGAAGGTTTTTGTGCTGCGAGTGAATGTCCACGAGCTGTTGCCCCACGGCCCTCATCATGGTAAGGGGCACCGGGGTGTCGTTGATGAACGAACGCGATTTTCCCGCGGCGGTGAGTTCCCGCCTGAGGATGCAGTCGCCGGCATCGTAGTCGATGTCGTTGTCCTCGAATAAAGGCTTCAACTCATCGTTTCCCAGTTCAAAATGGGCTTCTATGGTGCATTTGTCGGCACCAGCTTTTACGGTTTTCGAGTCGGCTCGCTGTCCCAGCAGCAATGCCACGGCGCCCAGGATGATGCTCTTTCCCGCACCCGTTTCGCCGGTGATGACCGAGAAGCCGGGGCAGAAGCAAATGTCGAGCTTGTCGATGAGCGTAAAGTTCTTGATGATTAATTGCTTGAGCATATTTGTTGCGGTAAGGAAAAAAGGCCGTTGCAATGTGAACGGCTATTCCTTGATTTTCTCCCACGAATTGTTCTGCGAAGCATTGATGGAGAACAGGATGTCATAGACCGTTTCCTTCTCTTTTTGCGTTCCCTTTCCCTTGTAGATGTTGGCCAGTTCGTCGCGCTTGTAGTCGGTCCATATCTGCGGCAGCCGGCTCAGTGGCCTGTCTTCGTGGGCTTTCTTCAGGTCGTTTTCCAGTGCGGCCGAAATCTCCGTCCGTCCGCGCTCCACGTTGTTGGCCATTTCATCAAGCCCCTTGCGGTAGTAGTCGTACTGCAGCTGGCGGAACGGCTTCATGGCCCCCTCCAGGTAGTCGTTGATGATGGCAAAACGGTTGCGGTCGTTGTCGAAAGCCTTCCATCCCGGGAAGTCCAGGTTCTGGGCGTTGTTGGCCAGGTAGAGGCACCGCTGCAGCACCTCCTCGCCGCCCATGGGGGCAAAGGAGTCGAGGTCGAGCCCGATGATGAGATAGGCGTAATAGGCAATGAGGGCCGTCAGCTGGTTGTCGATTTGCTCCTCGTTGAAGTTGAGCTGGTCGAACTGTGCGAACTGGAAGGTGAAGTCGTTGTCGCGGTTGTTGTAGAGGGTGGAGGTGTACGACGAGTTATATACAGGGCGGTTGGCCTGTATGAGGGCATTGCAGGTGAAGGTGTTTTCACTCTGGTCGTATTTGGTCACAGTGATGTTGAAGTTACAGACAATGCGCTCGTTTCGCTGAAACTGAAGCGAGGTCCACTGGGTGTCGTTGATGAACTGCTCGAGCGTCTGCTGCAGGTTCTCGAACACGCTGGCGTCGGTGCCCTGTATCTGGTTGTGGTTAATGGTCACCTTTGCCTGCAGCTCTTGTGCCGAGACATGGTTGCACGGGGCGAAAACGGCCGCCGCGACGAGGGCCATTGTCTTGAAAAAGGAACTTCTCTTCATTGCTTCCCTGTTATGTTGTCATTTTTTTCCGCTCAACTCGCGCAAGCGGATTCGCGTCAGGGCCTGTTTTGTGTCGTTGGTGAAGTCGCCGCCCATCATCCAGCCGTAGTAGCCGGGGTCGTGGCGCAGCACTTCGGCCACCGCCCTTCCCTTGTATTTTCCGAAGTTGAACACTTCCTGTCTTTCATATCCTCCGCCGGGGCTTTGCACGGGGTGGCCCTTGGCGTCGGTCTTTATTTTCCACACAATTCTTCCGGCAAAGTCCACGTTGTCGTTCACCTTCGAGAAAGAGGCCAGCTCGTCCATGTCGTTGTGCAGCTGTCGCTCGGGTTCCTCCTGTTTTCCGGGAGCATACATGTCGAGTTGTGCCTGCAGCACCCTCCATGTGGCCTCGGTGTCCTGGTCGGCGCGGTGGGCCGTGAAGTCGTCCTCCATTTTCCGCCCGCAGTAGAACTTATAGGCGGCGGCAAGGTTCCGGCGCTCCATTTTGTGGTAGATGGTCTGCACGTCGATGAGCCGGCAGCCGGTGAAGTCGAAGTCCACGCCGGCGCGCAGAAATTCCTCGGCCAGCATGGGCACGTCGAAGTGGTTGGAGTTGAAGCCCGCAAAGTCGCAACCGCGGAAGGCGGTGGCCAGGCGCGGGGCCAGGTCCTTGAACGTGGGCTTGTCCCACAGGTCGGCGTCGGTGATGCCCGTCAGCTTGGAAATTTCGGGCAACAGGGGCCTCTCGGGGTTGACCAGCAGGTTTTCGCGCTCCTCGGAGCCGTCGGGAAAGGCCTTGATATACGACAGCTGGATGATCCGGTCTTTGACAATGTCAAGCCCCGTGGTCTCCAGGTCGAAGACCACGAGGGGCTTTGTAAGGTTGAGTTTCATAATGGTTTTAATCGTTGAGCAACATGGGCATGATGAGCATCAGCACATCCTCGTTCTCGTTGTTCTGGGCGGGCACGATGAGGCAGGGGCGGCTGGAGTCGGCCAGCTGCAAGATTACCTCTTCGCACTGCAGGTTGTTGAGAATTTCGCTGAGCGAGGTGCCCTTGAATCCGATGTCCATCTGCGAGCCCTGGTAGTCGCAGGCGATTTCCTCCTTGGCGCTGGTGGAGAAGTCGATGTCTTCCGACGATATCTCGAGCTTTCCGGCCTCCAGGTGGAGCCTGACGAGCTGGCTGCTCTCGCTGGCGAAGGGCAGCACGCGGCGCAGCACGCCCACCAGCAGCTTGCGGTCGATGGTCAGCTCGTTGGGGTTGTTCTGAGGAATCACGCTGTTGTAGTTGGGGTATTTGCCCTCAATGAGCCGGCAGAGCAGTTTGCTCTCGCCAAAGGCAATCTCGGCGTTCCGCTCGTCGAACTTGATGGTGACGTCGCCCTCTTCCTTCGAGAGGAAGGTCTTGAGCAGGGTGGCCGGCTTGCGTGGAAGGATGAACGACAGGGGCTGCTCCGACTGGATGTTGAGCAGCTGGTTGCGCACCAGCTTGTGGCCGTCGCTGGCCACGATGGCGAGCGATTGCGGAGTGAGGTCGAAGTAGATGCCGTTCATGACGGGCCTCAGCTCCTCGGCAGCCAGGGCGAAGATGCTGCGCGAGATGTTGTCGCAAAGCATGTTGGCCGGCACCCTCAGCTCCGACACGTTGTCGGGCATGGCCTGTGCCAGCGGATACTCGTCGGCATTCTGGCCCATGAAGTTATAGATGCCGTTCTGGTAAATCACCTTGATGCTCATGCTCTCCGTGTCCACGTCAACAATCATGGGCTGCTCGGGCAGCTCCCTCACGGCGTCCATGATGGTCTGGCCGTTCACGGCAAATCGCCCCTCGCCCTCCTGCTCGTCGAGCGGTATGTGGGTGAGCATCACGTTCTCGCTATCGGAAACGGTGATGGTGAGCTGGCCGTTGGCCACTTCAAAGAGGAAACAATTCAGGATTGCCAGCGAGTTCTTGCTGTTCATCACTTTCGACAGGTTGCTGAGCTGGCCGTTCAGGGCCGAGCTTGACAATGTAAATCTCATTTTCTATTTCGGTTTTAAGTTACTACCTTAATTTATATGGTTCAATGTTCTCAATAGCGGAGTTTTTCAACTTTCCTTTTTTGCTTTCTCATCTTGTATGAGGGAACAAAATTACAAAAAAATCATAAGAGAAAAAAGATTTTCACAAAAAAAGTTTCTCATTTTAGAACTATTTATTAATTTCGCAGTCCGTAACGCGGATTTTGATTATAACGCAAGAAAACATAAAGATATTATCAATCAAGCAAGAAAAATGGAAATAGAAGGTAAAATTATCGTTGCCATGCCTGAACAGGGCGGCACTTCTGCCCGTACGGGCAATGCATGGAAGTCGCAGGACTTTGTGATAGAAACCCACGACCAGTACCCGCGCAAGTGCGTGTTCCGGGTCTTTGGTGCCGACCGCCTGGCACAGTTCAACATACAGGTTGGCGAGGAACTTCGCGTGAGCTTCGACATCGACGCCCATGAATATCAGGGCCGTTGGTTCAACGACATACGCGCCTATCGCGTGGACCGCGTCGATCCGGCCACCATCGGCCAGCAGCCCATGGCCATGCCCGGCGCATTCCCGCCGCCGCCGGCAGCAGGGGCTTACGGTCAGCCCGCCGCTCCCTATGCCCAGCAGGCTGCTCCCTACGCCCAGCCCGCCGCACCTTATGCCCAGCCGGCCGCTCCCGCACCTCAGGCCCCCGCACCTCAGGCCCCGCAGCCCGAAATGCCAGGCGAGAGTACAGACGACCTGCCCTTCTGACCTTTGGCAACGCTCAAAATGAGGGTGTGTAAAAATGAAGTGAACCCCGGAAGTATTCTGTCCAACTTCCGGGGTTCACTTCATTTTGACACGTCCTTTTTTTATAATAACGTGTTGGGTTCCTTAGATGGCAATCTTCACCATCTTGTCGCCACATTTTATAATATAGACTTCGCCCTTCGGCAGTTCTGTCTGCACAGAGCTTCCTGCTAAGCAGCGTATGCGCACGCCGTCGGCAGTGAACACTTCTACCTGTTCTCCCTGCGGAGCATTGTCGATGTGGAGCGTGGTGCCTGTTGCCCATACGCGCATGGTATTCGCGGCAATGCCCTTGGCCATCGTAGGTTCTCCTATGCGCTCAAAGGCAATGTTCAACACTGCATCGCCGGTCACCACTGGCGTGGTTATCCGCCCTTCGCTGTCAACCGAGGCCGTGATGTCCTCGCCGTCGAAGGTCACCGAATGGATGACCCAGTCAGGAGCTGCCGTGATGGTGAAGTCGTAGGTGCTGCCCGACAGCGCATCCATCGTCACCGCGCCGCGGTCGGCCATGCTGATGGTCAGTGTGGCTGGGTCTTCTTCAAACTCCACCTCGAAGGTCATGTCGCTGCGCACCCGCCGGATGGTGTACGAACCATTGACGAGCATGTCGGTGATTTCAACATCGTTGAGAAGCACCAGCGCAATGCGGTAGCCCAGTGCGGGCACCACGCGCAGCGTGGCACTGGCATTGTCTTCCACGCGGAACACCTTCGTTTCGCCGCTCACGCTCTCCTCCCCGAAGAACACCTGTCCGTTGGGGTAGCAGACGACGGTGAGGCTGTGCTTGCCGTCGTCTATCGGGCTGTTGTCCTCGGCAAAACTAATGACCACGCCGGTGTTCTCCGCAAGTTGTCCCAGGTTGAGCACGCCGCCGGTAACATCGGCCATGCGGTCGGTGCCATTCACCGTGACGCTTTCCAAGAGGTAGCCGTCATCAGGGGTGATGATAAGCGAAACCTCGTTGCCCTCCTGTACTTCAAACTCCTGCGTGGTGTCTTGCACGACAGCATCGCCAAAAGCCACGCTGCCGCCCACGTTTCCTGTGATGCTCAGGGTGTAAACGGGCACAGCGGGGGATGCTTCTTCTATGTTGAGGAACTTGCTCCAGTCGCCCGTCGCCACATACTGCCCCGTGGTGCCGTTGGGCACGGTGAGAATTGCACTGGCGTACACCTTTGTGGGCACCGTAATGGTTGGACACTGCGACGGGTCGGTGATGTTAGACACTACCGAGGTGATGTTCTCACAGCCTGTGAAACACTTCACCTCTGTTACAAGTTCACCGATGGTGATGGTTTTCAGCGTCGTACAGTTGGCAAAGGCATAAGCCAAAGAACCGGTTCCAGTCGAATTCCATGTGATGTTTCTACCTAAATACACTTCTTCCAAAGCGGAGCAACCTAAGAATTGATTAGAGTTATCAAAAGAAAGTGTATTCTCACTGTCTAAGATTGTCACCTTTTTTAGTTTTGTGCAACCATAGAATGCATGACTACCAAGCGTGGTAAGTTTCCCCGGCAACGTTACCTCCTCCAAAGAACTGCACTGATTAAAGGCATAACTATTAATGGTTGTCACCGCATCCCCAATCGTCAAATCCTTCAGTTTTGAACAACCATTGAAAGCACTAAAACCAATGGTTGTTACCGCATCCCCAAAGACAGCTGTCGTCAGCGCCGTGCAACCAGAGAAAGCACTACCACCAATCTCTGTAACATTGTCGCCGATGATAACAGAGGTCAACTCCGTGCATTGGTAAAAAGCCTGTGTGGAAATCCCCACCACGGGCAGCGCCCTGGCACTGAACTGCACTTCGTCGGGAATGACGACATCGCCCGAATACTTCGTGTCGCCTGCCACCACGGTGAGCGTCTGGTTGGTGGTGTTGAGCGTGTAGTAGATGCCGTCGCGCTCCACGTCGTAGGCAAACACGCTTGAAAAAGCCAGCAGCCCCACCAAGGACAGCATGGCCCTGAGATACTTGTTACTCATAATCTGAATGTTTTAGGCTTGCCGGTCAGCCCCAGAGCACCGGCTGAAAAGAAAATTAGGTTTCGTAAAGAACGTGGGAACTATTGTCTATTACTCAATCTGAGGTTGTGCAATACCTGTACGCAAAGTAATAAAACAATAGTCCCACGTATATAGACGCAACATGTCCCTGCCTGATGACGACAAGGAATGCTGACAAGTCAGAAACGTGAGAACTATTGTCCTTATCCCAGCGTACTTGAAATTTTGCACATTTCAGATTAGGGATAATATCATAACGCTCTTACGTTACTATTGTTTTCGGAGCGGCCCACAGGCCGTACCTTCGATTGCAAAATTACGAAATTCCGACGAACCCACAAACTTTTTCCGCAAGAATTAAGGGTGGAGGGGCTTTTTTTGTTCATTTTGGCAAGATTTTTCAAAGTTTTTGTGTCCCAAGAAAAGATTGACCGCATTCTTCGGGTGGGAAAAATGATGTTTTCGAGAAGAAAAATGCGGCCAAGCTCCCCGAAAAATGCGGGCTAACCATTTATCCTGCGTCATGTTCTCGTGGCTTTTTAGGTGCCAACACTTCCAAGCGTCGGAACACCTAATCTTTAATTATATAGTCCGTCTCTGTAGGAGCCGAGCCGACGCTTTTAGGAGCCGACGCTTCCAAGCGTCGGAACACCCGATATTCGATGACATAGTCCGACGTTTATAGGAGCCGACGCTTCCAAGCGTCGGAACGCCTAATTTTCCATTATATAGATAGTCCGCCTCTGAAGGAGCCGACGCTTCCAAGCGTCGGTTTTATATAGTCCGACGCTCGGAGGCGTCGGCTCCTATGTCGGCTTCTATTGCGTCGGCTCTGTTCAAGCGCATTTGCAATTCGCCTGCCGTGAATATATGTCTTTGCAATCCGAAAAACATTGTCTCGCATTAAAAATGCTGATACTCACTTTAGCCGAATTGCAAATTCAGCAGAACGGGGGATATAATCCGACTCGTCAGGAGCCGGTGTTTTGTCAAGATTTTTCAATGGTTTTGATTTCTTGAAAATGGTTTGACGGCAAATTGAGGTCCTCGATTTGCAAAATCTCTCCCCTCAATTTGCCATTTTTCTCCCCTTAATTTGCAGTCAAACTCAAGGCGATTTTCAAGTTATTGAAAATCAAGGAATTAGAAAAATGGCGTAAAAACAGGCAATTTGTCAAATATTTTTACCAATTTTTACCAATGTCGCTATCCGCCGGAAAGTGGTATTTTTGTGACTGACGGGGATTGAATCGGCGACATCAATCATCCGCGCCGGAGGGTGATGAGCGTGATTTCGGGCCATGCGCCGAAGCGGAAGGGCAGAATGCCGCCCAGCCCGAACGAAACGTGGAGGCGTCGCCCGCCATCTTCGTACCATCCGCCCCACTCCTTGTAGAGCATCCTGACGGGCGAGAAAGGGCCTATGAGCAGTTGTCCGGCGTGGGTGTGGCCCGACAGGGTGAGGTCGATGTCGGTGGTGGGAAGCACCTCTCGCCGCCAATGGGCAGGGTCGTGGGTGAGCAGAAGCTTGAAATGCTGGCCGCTGGTGCCAAGCATGGCCTTGGAAAGGTTGCCTTTCACTCTGAAGGGTGGCGCTCCCACATGGTCAACGCCGACGACCTCGATGGTGGCGTCGCGGCGTGATATAAAGACGTGGGTGTCGCGAAGCAGATGCCAGCCTAACGACTTTACCATCAGCGAGAAAGCCTCGTCCTGCACCTTGCCGTCGGCATTGTCGTAGAAATCGTGGTTACCCATGACGGCAAACACGCCGCACGGGGCCTCGAGGCGGCGCAGCCAGTCGATGTGGGGTGCGGCCTCGTCAACATGCTGGTTGATGAGGTCGCCCGTGAACGCCACCATGTCGGGGTGTTCGCCCAGCGCCGCCTCCACCACTTTTTGCGTGAAAGAGGTGTCGTCGCCCAGCGTTCCCAAGTGCCAGTCGGAGATGTGGAGCAGGCGGAATCCGTCGAAAGCTTCTGGCAACCGCTTGAAATACACCTCGTCGTGGCGGACGCGGAGGGCGCGGCGGCCCGCCGTGAACCCGAAGACGGCCACGGCCAGGACGGCCAGCGCCACGACGGCTCCCCAGCGCCATCCCACGGCCAGCGCCGCCACGACCAGCACCAGTTTTGGAATGACCAGGCAGAGCAGGGTGGCGAAGAATAGCCGAAGACTACGCACGCGCCCGAACAATCGGCGGTGGAGCGACAGATATGAAAAGAGGATGAAAGCCGTGGTAAGCGAAAAAAGCACGCATAGCCAGCGGGGCTGGTGACCGGCGATGCCTGTCCACACCGCCACGTCGGGAAGAATGGCGGCGGCAAGCAGGATGGCCCAGATGCGCAAAACGATATGGTAGAAGTTGGTCAAGGCAAACGGGTGGGGTGATTTCGGTGCAAAAATAATGGTTTTTTACAAATAGGACAAGAAACCGGACTTTTTTGTGTTGTGGAAAAGGCCTTCGCCTCACAAATCGCTATAGGAGGGCAGGTCGGGAAGGAAATGAAATGACCGGCTCGCGTAGTCCATGCGGCAACAGAGGTGTTGAAGGCCGTTCGACACCACCAGGTAATCAACGTGGAGCAGCAGGTTGTAGGCAGAAATCTGGTCGAAAACCTTCTGGGTAAGCGTTATCGTCGGCGACTTGTATTCCACAATCATTTGTGGCTGTAACTGCTTATTATATAATAAGGTATCACAACGCAGGCGTTTGTCGCCCACTTGAAGTTGCACCTCGTTGGCCAAAAGGCCGGAGGGGAAACCGAGGTGGCCGGTCAGGTAGTGTACAAAGTGCTGACGAACCCATTCCTCGGGTGTCAGGGCGACATATTTTCGGCGGAGGTCATCGAAAATCATGCGCTTTCCCTCGCGAGAAATGATTTTTATTTCGTATGGAGGTAGGTTGATTGGATACATTTTTGTAATTTTGCAGCAAAATTACGGAAAATCGAGCGAAGAACCAAATTTATTTGAGTTTTTCCGAGATGGAGTAATTTATCCAAAATTACGGAAAATCGAGCGAAGAACCAAATTTATTTGAGTTTTTCCGAGATGGAGTAATTTATCCAAAATTACGAAAAATCGAGCGAAGAACCAAATTTATTTGAGTTTTTCCGAGATGGAGTATTTTTCCTTTGCAAGGCGAAAACGGCTTCACATCGCGGTTCCTACCATTAACAGATGGCTTCGGCCACCAAACAAACAACTCTATGGCAGAGAAAAAAACTACCACCACCTACCAGTCGGTCATGGCCGAGCTGAGGAAGGGAAACTACGCCCCGGTCTATGTGCTCATGGGCGAAGAGTCATACTATATTGACCTCATCACCGACTTCATAGCAGAACATGCCCTCAGCGAGAGCGAGCGCGACTTCAACCAGACGGTGGTCTTCGGGGCCGATGTCACGTCGGCACAGGTGGCCGACCTCGCACGCCGCTTCCCCATGATGTCGGAACGGCAGGTGATCATCGTCAAAGAGGCGCAGAACATCAAGAACTGGGAACGGCTGGAGGCTTATTTTGAAAAACCGCTCAATTCCACCGTCCTCGTCATCGCATATAAGAACGGCACCATCGATGCCAGGAAAAAAATCCTTGCCAAGGCGCAGAGGGTGGGCGTGGTCTTCGAGAGCAAGAAGAAACGCGACTATGAACTTCCGGCGTTCGTCACCAGCTACCTGCAGGAACGCAACTGCTCGGTGGACACCAAGGCGGCGTACATGGTTGCCGAGCATATCGGTGCCGACCTCAGCCGGTTGGCATCGGAACTCGACAAAGTGATACTTGCCATGAGCGACGACAGCGACCGGAAAGTGACGCCCGACGTGGTGGAAAAACAAATCGGAGTGAGCAAGGAGTATAATGGTTTTGAACTGAGAAAAGCCATCGCCGAAAGGGACATTTTGAAGGCGAATAAAATAGTAAAATATTTTGACAAAAATCCGAAGGCCGGCAACGCCTTCGTGCTCATCCCAACGCTCTTTTCTTTCTTCCAAAATTTGATGCTTGCCTATTACGCGCCCAACAAAACGAACGAAAACGAGCTGGCAAAATGGCTCGATTTGAGGGGCGGGGGATGGGCCGCCAAGGAATACCTGATGGGACTGAGAAATTATTCCGGAGTGAAAACAATGCAGATAATTGATAAAATTAGGGAGACAGATGCCAAGACAAAGGGCCTCGACAACCCCAATACACCCATCGGGGAGCTGCTCAAGGAGCTCGTTTTTTTCATTCTACATTGATTTTCCTCAACTTTTCTTGCCGATTTTTTGCTAAAACCCCGGCTTTTCCAGACAGGAAAAATCGGGGTTAAACGTTGCGTAAATCAGGACTTTAACACGATTTTAAGGCCGTGAGAATGGCGTATTTCGAAATTCTTGCACGGGATTTCAGAATTTTGAAACGACGCGATTTTCAGCCCTTTTCCGACGCAAATTATTCATCGTTAGCATTTGTTTACATTTAAAACCTTGAATATTTCAAAATATAAATCCATAAAATAAATAATACATTCGTCTTTGCAAATGTAAATTTTAAAAACAAAAGTGTAAAAATGAGATAAATATTTTGGTTTTAATCCCGAAATATTTTGGTTTCTATTTACAAATGTATATTTATCCATAGCCTATATTTTGGTGCTATTAGTGTTGAAATCAGTAAGTTAAGCGAAATTTACGATATAAAACAGCCAGCGGGAAGCCTCATTAGGGAGGATTTGGTTTGCATATTTGGCTTTCCTTTGTTTGGTTCTCGTAAATAACAAAATCAAACCCAGTTAATTGCCAAAAATAGCTGAGAAAAACCTTATATTTGATTTTGAGTCTAAAATTTAGATTTACAAACATAAACACTAAATTCAAGGTTTGGAATTTAATAATTTAAATGTTTAAATTTCAAAAACAAAACCTCACAAAGAAAAATCGTTGCTCAAAAAGTTGCAAGTTCCAAATTTTTGCTTTACCTTTGTAAATCGAATAGAAAAAGGGCAAAAACAGCCCTCATCACCCCTTTCAACCCCAAGAAGAAGCAATGAAAGACAGAATCAGGCAGATCATGGAGGCCCAGCACATGACGCAAAAAAATTTCGCCAACTACATCGGAATGTCCGAGGGCTCCCTCAGCAGTGTGTTCAACGGACGCACCCGCCCCACTCTTAACATCGTGGAAGCCATCAAAAGCAAATTCCCAGCTATCAGCCTCGACTGGCTGATGTTCGGCAAGGGAAAGATGTATGAAAGCACGTCGGCCGTTGACGGCCAGAACGCCGGAAACAAACAGCTGTCATCCACCGAACCGGTGATTGAGTTTCCTGGCAACAATTCTAAACCTCTCGACATTCCTTTTTCCGACGTACAAGGAACGCATGGTGTAGGTGGTACACTTAAAAATCCGGCACTTTTTGAGGTAAAAAATATTGACAAAACGCCACGTCAAATTACCGAAATCCGCGTCTTTTTTGACGACCAGACTTGGGAGAGTTTTGTGCCAAAAAAGTGATGCCGATGACGTTCTTTTTTAAATTGCGGCGGCCGGCACTTTTTCATTTTCTTCCCTTCATTTCATTTGCCGGCCGTCGATATTTTGTCATCTTCATGCCCGACAATCAAAAAAAGCACCTTGTCATAATAAAAAGCGCGGATAATGTTTTGTCTTGCGCCCGATTTTGCGTAAATTTGCCGTCGCAACGAATGATAACCTTTCTATGATGAAAAAATATGTTTTGGACCTGCGTGTGGCGGCAGCCACCCGTCAGAACGACAGATACGTGTTGTTGAAACTGACCTCCGAGAGCGCCTTGCCACCCATGATTCCGGGCCAGTTTGCCGAGGTGCGCGTTGACGGCTCGCCCTCCACCTTCCTCCGTCGCCCCGTTTCCATCCATTTTGTTGATGAACAGGCCAACGAGGTGTGGCTTTTAGTGGCCGCCGTGGGTGCCGGAACGCGCCGTCTGGCCGCCCTGCAACGTGGTGAGCGGCTCAATTGCGTGCTCCCCTTGGGCAATGGCTTCAGCCTGCCTGAAAACGGCTCAGAAGCCCCGAAAATGCTCCTCGTGGGCGGTGGTGTGGGAGTGGCCCCGCTGCTCTTCTATGGCAGTGTGCTCCACCGTCGCGGCCTTCAGCCCACGTTCCTCTTGGGAGCCCGCACGGAGGACGATTTAACCCAGTTGGACGAGTTCCGGAAATACGGCCGCGTGCTGCTCACCACCGAGGACGGCACGGCCGGCGAGCGCGGCTTCGTCACCAACCACAGCGTGCTCGAAAAGGAACATTTCGACCATATTGCTACCTGCGGCCCCAAGCCCATGATGCAGGCGGTGGCACGCTATGCCCGCGAAAACGGCATCGCCTGCGAGGCCTCGCTCGAGAATTTGATGGCCTGCGGGCTCGGCGCGTGCCTGTGCTGTGTGGAGAAAACCACTGAAGGCAACCTCTGCGTATGCAAAGAGGGGCCGGTGTTCGATGTGAAACGCCTGCTCTGGTAGCGTGCCTACGGCCTTTTTCAATGAGGAAACCCATTCCGGTCTTCATGAAAAGAGTGAATGAAAAACAAGAAAAATAATATTGAGAAATGGCAGACTTAAGCGTAAAAATCAATAACCTGACACTGAAAAACCCCGTGATGACGGCTTCGGGCACCTTCGGCTACGGCCTGGAATTTGCCGATTTCGTCCCTCTCGACGGCCTTGGCGCCATCATTGTGAAGGGAACCACCCTCCATGCCCGTGAGGGCAACGACTACCCGCGCATGGTCGAAACGGCCTCGGGCATGCTCAACTGCGTGGGGTTGCAAAACAAGGGCGTGGACTATTTTTGCAAACATATCTACCCGGAAGTCAAGGACTTAGGCACTCATGTCATTGTCAACGTGAGCGGTTCTTCGCCCGACGACTACGCCGAATGTGCCTCGCGCATCGATGCCCTTGAAGCCATTCCGGCCATCGAACTCAATATCTCGTGTCCCAACGTGCGCCAGGGCGGCATGGCCTTCGGAGTGACCTGTCAGGGAGCTGCCAGCGTGGTGAAGGCCGTCCGCCGCCGCTATGGCAAGACGCTGATTGTCAAGCTCTCGCCCAACGTCACCGATATTGCCGAAATAGCGCGTGCCGTGGAGGGCGAGGGAGCCGATGCCGTGTCGCTCATCAACACCCTGATGGGCATGTCCATCGACATTGAGCGCCGCCGCCCGCGGCTCAGCATCGGCACCGGCGGACTGAGCGGACCCGCCGTGAAGCCCGTGGCCCTGCGCATGGTGTGGCAGGTGGCCCGCGCCGTCGCCATTCCCGTGGTAGGCCTCGGCGGCATCATGACGGCCGAAGATGCCATAGAGTTCCTCATGGCCGGTGCCACGGCGGTGGAGATAGGCACGGCCAACTTCATCGACCCGCAGGCCACCATCAAGGTGCGCGACGGCATCGACCGCTGGCTCGACGGCCACGGCTGTGCCAGTGTGAACGAAATCATAGGGAGCCTTCAGGCATAAATCCTCCCAATCACCCCGGCCGCCGGCCCGTTCCTGCATGTGGAGCGGGCCGGCGGCTGTCTTTTTAGGGATATACAAAAGCCCCCGGCCAAACAGCCGGGGGCAACCAACACAAAAACTAAACTAGACTTAATTAAACAATTACGGGGATTTTCACAAACCCATAAAATTCCGTATTGCGATGCAAATGTAGTAATAATCTGTGAACCTCGCAACTTTTTGGCGAAAAAAAATAATTATTTACCGCCGTTTTATCACAATTTAACAGATTTGTCCATTAAAATGCCGTCGAGCAGTACCATGGCGGTCATAGCCTCCACAATCGGCACCGCCCTTGGCAATACGCACGGGTCGTGGCGTCCCTGCGCCTTCAACGTGGCGGGCTGCATGCTGGTGTCCACCGTCTGTTGTTCCATAAGGATGGTGGCCACGGGTTTGAAGGCCACCCTGAACCAGATGTCCTGTCCGTTGCTGATGCCGCCCTGGATGCCGCCGCTATGGTTGCTCAGGGTGCCTATTTGCCGGTTGGCGCCGGGTTGCTGGCGGTCCTTTTGGGCGTTTCCTTGCGGCACGAACACGTCGTTCTGCTCCGATCCGCGCGTCAATATGCTGTCGAAGCCGTCGCCGTATTCAAACCCTTTTGCCGCGTTGATGCTCAGCATGGCCTCTCCGAGCCTGGCGTGCAGCTTTCCAAATTCCGGCTCTCCGATGCCCGGTGGACATCCTGTCACCACGCACGTCACGATGCCCCCCACGGTGTCGCCGGCCGCTTTCACCTCCTTGATGAGGCTTTCCATCTGCCGCGCCTTTTCGGGGTCGGGGCAGCGAACGGCGTTCTCCTCGGCTTTCGCCAGGTCATAGCGGCGGTAATCCTTGTCGAGCGCTATGTCGGCCACCTGCGAGGTGTAGGCCGTGATGCCTATGCCCATCTGCCTGAGTGCCAGTTTGGCCAGTGCCCCTCCCACGCAGCGGCTGATGGTGATGCGTGCCGACGAGCGGCCGCCGCCACGGTGGTCGCGCAGACCGTATTTATAAAAATAGGTGAAGTCGGCATGGCTGGGCCTGAACACATGGCGCATGTTCTCATAGTCTTGCGAATGGTGGTCGCCGTTTCTCACGATGAAGCCTATCGGGCTGCCGGTGGTCTTTCCTTCAAACAGCCCGCTGAGCAGTTCCACGCGGTCGGCCTCGTTGCGCCCGGTGGTGATGCTGCTCTGCCCCGGCCGGCGTCGGTCGAGCTCGTGCTGAATGAAATCGGTGTCCACGTCGATGCCGGGCGGCATGCCGTCCACCACCCCTCCGATGGCCGTTCCGTGGCTCTCGCCGAAGGTGGTGAGTGTGAACACCTTGCCGAAAGTGTTGCTCATGCTTCGTGGCTTAATGGCAGTGTCCGCATCCGCATCCGCCGCCGTGTTTGTGGTCGTCGGCGCAACCCTCTCCGCAATCGTCGCACCCACATCCGCAACCCTCTTCGCTCATGCGTGCGATGAGGTTCTGAATCTCCTCGTTGGTGGCCTCGCGGTTCTCCACCACGTGTCCTTTGAAGCTCAGCTCCTTGCCGGCCAGGGGGTGGTTGAGGTCTATTTTCACATGGTCGTCGGTGATTTCGAGCACGCGGCCCTGGAAATAGTGTCCGTCCTCGTTCTGAAGGGGCAGGATGGCGTCCACAAACACATTCTCATGGTCGAAGTGCCCGTTGATGCAGAATATCTCGCGCCCCAGGTCCACCACGCGCTCCTCGAAGTGTGCGCCGTAGGCCTGTTCGGGAGTGAGTTTGAAGTCAAACTTCTCGCCCTTGGCCAGCGGAGTGATGCGCTCCTCGAAGTCGGGCAGGGTGAAGCCGAAGCCGCTGATGAAGTCGAAAGGCCGCTCGTCGGTGGCCTCCTCGATGAATTCCAGGGTCTTCTCGCCGGCGGCATACAGCTTGTAGGCCACGGCAATGTACTGATTTTTTTTCTGTTCTTCCATTTTTCTGTCTGTCAGTGATTTGTTGGGTGCAAATATAGGTAAAAAATCCGAATTATTAGCCGGTTGGATAATGAAATTATGTTTTCTTTAGAGGAAATAGTACAAAACAACAGTCTTTATTCCCAATAAATCATTAAAGGAACGGAAATAAGTGTTGAAGGGTTTTGTAAAGATTATTTCGGGATTTTTCAGTCCCTTGAGATGTTTGGCGGTAAATTATGGGTTGAAATATGGCACTTTAAGCACAGTAAATTGGCACTTTTCTGACCGATATTTACCGCCAAACCTCCCTTCGTTTAATGTGTACTGATTATCAATGAGTTGCGGAAGGGGCTTGAAATCCATGGGAGTGTAAAGTTTTTTCATCGTTCCCGTTCGCCGAATATGAAATATTTTTCCGTCGTTTTGTTTTAAATTTGAGGAAAAAGTCGTAACTTTGTGGCATCATTAAAACATTATTAATATCCAAATAAAACAATTGAAGACATGAGAAAAATATTATTGTTGCTGTTGATGCCTTTGGCAGTGCTTTCGGCATCGGCGCAGAACAATGACTACAACATGGTCATTGAGCTGAACAATGGTAATTTTGTCAGACTGGACGCCAATGATGTGAAGAACATAAAGTTCGAGGAAAAAGCAGCCTCCGCATTACAGACGTTCACTGTCAACGGCGTGTCGTTTAAGATGGTGAAGGTTGAGGGCGGCACGTTTCAGATGGGCGCGACCGTGGAGCAGTGGGACGATGCTTACGACAGTGAGAAACCCGTCCACAGTGTAACCTTGTCGGACTTCTATATAGGCGAGACGGAGGTGACGCAAGGTTTGTGGGAGGCCGTGATGGGCAGCACCCCTTGCTTTTTTAGTAGTAACAGCCAGCGTCCGGTGGAGTCGGTCAGCTGGGACGACTGCCAGACATTCATCCAGACGCTGAACACGTTGACGGGTCAGTCATTCCGTCTGCCCACGGAGGCTGAGTGGGAGTTCGCTGCCCGTGGTGGGAATCTTTCGCATGGTTTCAAATATGCCATGAGCAACACGATTGGTGACGTGGCCTGGTACACGGGCAATTCAAGCGGTGTGACACATCCTGTTGCCACGAAGGCTCCCAACGAGCTTGGCCTTTACGACATGAGCGGTAACGTTTGGGAGTGGTGTCAGGACTGGTACGGCAGTTATGGCAGCGAAGCCCAGACCGACCCGACTGGTCCGTCTTCGGGCACTTACCGCGTGCTTCGTGGTGGCAGCTGGGGCGAAAACGAGAGGGACTGCCGCGTTTCCAACCGCGGCAGCGACGGCTCGGGTCTCAGGAGCAGCGACAACGGGCTGCGGCTTGCCCTTTAGTTCGTTCTTCCTTGTATAAAAATAGATAATAAAGAAAAAGAGGACCTTTACGCGGCGTTTGTCAGAAGCTCGAAAAATTGAAAAAGGCGGGCAGCGACAAACGCCACCATATCTGCACCGAACATGATTTATGTTGGAATGTATATGATTCCTCCCTCAGGGAACACAAGTGTAGGGACGTGATGTATCACGTCTGTCCGCGAGGATGAGAATGAAAAATATGTGGTAAAACGAGATGTGTGGATGGCGGACGTGATGCCGAATTGTCCGCGGTGGCGGACGCGATACATCGCGTCCCTACTTTCGGGAGGGAAGGCGGTTGACGTGAATGGAAATGGGGGATTGCCCAATGAAAAAGCGTGAATGAAACAACGACGACGTTTCATTCACGCTTTCTTCTGGGTTATGTGTCTTTGTCAGGTTGGCTGACTTTAAGAGTCGGCCTGTGCCATTGTTATTTCCAGTCGGGCTGGCGGTATTTGTCGCCGGTTTGCCGGATGAGCTGCTCTTTGAGTTTGTCGGAGAATCCGGGGCGTTTCACGGTGGCCCCCAGCCCTGTCTCGGTGCGCTCGAAGTGTCCGTCTTTCTCGGGTTTCACGGCCATGTCGTTGTATTTCACCACGAGATACCATCCGAGGCGCTTCCACCTTTCGAGCATCTGCTGGGCCTTCTCAATGCTGTAGTTGTTGAGGAAATAGACAGCCTCGTCGGGGTTGTTGGCGAGCAGTTCCTGCGCTCTCCGCTCAATGGCGGGCTGTGCCTGGAAATAGGACTGCTCGAGCGAGTCGCGCACTTCTTTGAGCGACGGGAACATCATGGAGTATCGGGGATAAACCATGTTGCTCACCCAGTTGCACACCCAGAAGGCGTTTTTTTCGGAGAAGGTGACGTCGTCGGCGCCCGGGGTGTTGTAACATTCGGGCTGGCGTGTGGAGCAGCAATATACGGGTGTGTAGGCCACCATGTTGCCGTCGTCGTTTCCGAACCAGATGATGCCTCCCACTTGCCTGGGCAGTGCAGCGCGCAGCTGGCAGACGTATGAGAATCCGGCCTGCTGGGTGCTGATGGGGCGCTCGTTGAAGTATTTCTGCCCGTTGTGTTCAAAGGTGAGCGGGGTGGGGCGGTAGGGCATTTCCCACACGCCCTGTCCGAGGTCGTGGCTGAGGTCGAAGGGCGTGCCCTCGTAGTGGTCGCGCATGCAGGCCTGCATGTCTTGAAGCGATACTTTCTTGTCGGGCTTTATCCAAAGAGGCATGGGCTCGGCCTCTTTCACCATTCCCTCGGCATAGGGGAGGTATCGGTTCATGTCAGACGAGAAATGGTTGAAGAAGCTCCACACGCGGGCCTCGCAGAAGCGGCGGCCCGAGAAGTCGGGATAGGCGAAGGCGTCGTTGAACGAGAATTCGGCGTCTTTTCCGCTGAACCATCCCATGTCGCGGGCGTATTGTATCATTCCCTTGGCGAACATGACGTTTTTCTTGTCTTTCTGGTTGAAAGTACGGATGCGGCTTTGGTTGGCGTGGGCGCAGATGCAGTCGTCGGGGATGCGCAGTGCCACCCAGACCACGCGCGGCGCCTTGTCGGTGTGGTATTGTGTGCCGGGCGTTCCCGTGCCCATCATTTCCATTATCCATGCCTCCTCGGGGTCGCAGATGGTAAATGTCTCTCCCTCAGAGCAATAGCCGTATTGTTCGGCCAGCGATGTCATGACCATGATGGCCTCGCGGGCGGTCTTGGCGCGTTGAAGTGCCAGGTACATCAGGCTTCCGTAGTCGATGATGCCGGTGGTATCGACCATTTCCTCTCGTCCGCCGAATGTTGTCTCGCCCACCGACACCTGGTATTCGTTGATGTTGCCGATGACGTTGAAGGTGACGGGTGCTTCGGGAATCCATCCGTGGTTGACGTCGGTGTCGTAGTCGATAATCCAGCGTTTCTCGCCGGCCTGATGAGTGCCGGCTGGGTAGTGGCAGAGGCCGGTGAACATGCCGTAGCTGTCGGCACTATAGGAACAAAAAACGCTGCCGTCGGTGGTGGCACCTTTGGCGGCAATGAGGTTCGTGCAGGCCGTGGCGTATGTACCTACGAGGAGCAGGAGTGATGTGATGATGTTTTTCTTCATTGTTATTGTTGCGGGGTTTAGGAGTATTTTTTTGAAGGAGTTTAGGAGTTTTGGAGTTTAGACGATAGTGGGAAAAAACTCAATCCTTTCCGTGGGTGCACTTTTCAATCTTCACTCCATTCTGGCATTTGGAGCTTGAAAGTTCCGCCCAGATTGAGGGTGGTGGCGGTTACCCATCCGTCGTTGAATGTTCCGCCCAGGTTGATGCCGTCGCAATCGATGTAGAGTCCATCGGTCATGGCGACGGCTTTTTTCAGCCTAATTGAAATGATGGCGGGGCGGATGAGCGGCGACGACGACGGGCGGAAGCTATAGACGTCGGAAAGGCCGTCGCTGATAAACTCCACGCTCGGTGTCAGTTGCAGGTTGTCGGCCAGCAGGTAGGGGCGCACCACAAGTTGCAGGCCGGGCAGCTGGAAATTGTTCATGCGGTCCCAGTACAGCGTGTTGGCGGCGCTTTTCTTTTCGGCCGGCGGAATGTCTTGTTTCACCCCCCTTACGGTGAACGTGTATCTCGACTCGTTGCCGAAGGCGTCGGTAAGGATGTATTCCAGCAGGAAGTCGCGCTCCTGGTTGAAGTCCACGATGCCCCGGCTGGCATTTGCCTTGATGACGGGCAGCGGGTTCCCCGGATCTATGAACGATTTCATAAACCATTTGTGGGTGCTGAAGTAGTGGTCGTAGTCGCCCCAGCAGTTCACGTATCGGTTCATGGCCCAGGGAATGCTGTCCACGTTGCTCTTGAACACCTCTTCTCCGTCAACGAGGAGGGTGGTTTTCCTGATGCCGTATTTCTGGTAGCTGTTCTCCATGTGGTCGTCGGCCATGATGCCAAATCCCACTTTCCCCCACGCGGTGAACGTCCTCTCCAAGTTATAGTTGGTGAAGGGGTGCTCGCTTTTTTCGGCCTTTGCCTCAAACAATCCCTCGCCCTCCACGGGATATGCCATGAAGGCGTGGGCGATGGGTGCCTCGGTGTCTTCGAGATACTGGCTGAGAAAATCGAGGGGGTCGATGATGGCCCAGTTTTCCGTGTGGTGGATTTCCAGATGGAGGTGCGGTGCCTGGCTGCTTCCGGTGTTTCCGCTCATGGCGATGAGCTGTCCCTGAGCCACGGGGAAGTCGCTGGGATTGAGCCGAATGTCGGCCGGCGGGCTGGGTTTTCTCACCTCGTCGATGATGTCTTCCTGCCCGTGCTCCAGTCGCCATTTGCTTACCATGGTGCGCAACGTCGGCACAAAGCCCTGCAAGTGGGCATAGACGCTTGTCTTGCCGTTGGGGTGCCTCACGTAGAGGGCATTGCCGTAGCCCGTGCCCACCGTGATGCGATAGACATAGCCGTCGCCAATGGCAAAGACGGGAATGCCCTCCTGCTGGTTGGTGCGTACGTCGATGCCTCCGTGGAAGTGGTTGGGGCGCGGCTCGCCGAAATTCCCTGCCAGGGTGATTGGAATGTGTACGGGCGGAGTGAACTGCAGTGTTGCCGCGAGCAAAAGGGCGGTCAGCATGCCTTGAAGCTCATGTCGAGCCCTTTCACGGAGTGGGTGAGAGCGCCCACCGACACAAAGTCCACGCCCTGTTCGGCATAGTCGCGAATGGTGTCGATGGTGATGCCTCCGCTCGATTCTGTCTCAAAGCGTCCGCCGATGATGTCCACAGCCTTTTTCGTGTCGGCCACGGAGAAATTGTCGAGCATGATGCGGTCCACGCCTCCGTGCTCCAGCACCTGCGAGAGTTCGTCGAAGTTGCGCACCTCAATCTCTATTTTCAGTTTGAGCCCTTTCTCGTCGAGGTATTTGTGGCAACGGTCGATGGCGTTGACGATGCCTCCGGCAAAGTCCACGTGGTTGTCTTTCAGCAAGATCATGTCGAACAGCCCTATGCGGTGGTTGACGCCTCCGCCGATTTTCACGGCCTGTTTTTCCAACATTCTCATGCCGGGCGTGGTCTTTCTTGTGTCGAGCACCCTGGTATGGGTTCCTTTGAGGCGTTCCACATATCGGTCGGTCATGGTTGCAATGCCGCTCATTCTCTGCATGATGTTGAGCATCAGCCTTTCCGTTTGTAGGAGCGAGCGCACTTTTCCGCTTACAACCATGGCGATGTCGCCTTTTTTCACGCGGCTTCCGTCGCCCATGAGCACCTCCACCTTCATGTCGGGGTCGAAGCGGCTGAACACTTTTTTTGCCACTTCCACGCCTGCCAGTATGCCGTCTTCCTTGATGAGCAGGTGCGATTGTCCCATGGCGTCTTCCGGAATGCAGCACAACGTGGTGTGGTCGCCGTCGCCGATGTCCTCGGCAAAGGCGAGGTCAATCAGGCGGTCTTCTAATTCGTTTACCGATAGCATTTTTCCTTGTTTTTTGCGGTGTTGATAATCAGTCGTTCAGGTAGATGCCCATGCCGATTTTGAACCCGATGTTAGAATAGTCCGAGTGTTTTTTCAGACTTTGGTTATAATACACGGCGGGCTCAATGGTCACCGAGCGGCTCAGGAAGAAGGCATAGCCTATTTCCACGCCGGGCAGCAGGTCGTTGTAGTTCTTGTCGGAATGCTCGAACGTGAGCTTAGCACCGAGGAAGATGCCGTTTTGCTCGATGTAGCATCTTCCGCCGGCTCCCACGGTGATGGTGTGCGGCCCGCGGCCTCCGTTGTTGTAGCCCACTTCGGCAAATCCCAGGGTGTTGTCGAAGAACATGTATCCCAGCTGCGCCTTCACGTCGATGTTGAGGTCGTCGCGGTCGCTATAGTTCAGGTCAAAACCCGTCAGGGAGCCTCCGACGAAGATTTTGTCGGAGTGGAAGGGCGTGCGGAAATTGTGGTAATACTGAGCTTTGGCAGCCATTGCCATGACCAATGCCACAATGATGAAAGCAGTTTTTTTCATGATTACAATATTAGTTATGGTTTTTAAATTGTTTCTTTTCCTTTGAGAACCATCCGCAGAACCAGGCCACGGCGATGATGAATGCTGCTCCACCAACTCCGTAGCCCACGACCATGTCGCATCCGAAGGCGTTCTTCGACACAATGATGAACGTTGAGCACACCACGGTCATGAAGAGTGCCGGCAACAGGGTGATGATGAAGGGCTTACGCTGTCTTACAAGGTAAACGGTGATGGCCCACAGGGTGAATACGGCCAGCGTCTGGTTGGCCCATCCGAAGTAGCTCCAGATGACGTTGAAGCCGTCGGGATTTTCAATGTTGAAGAAGAGCAATGCCAGCGTGGCGGCGAAGAGCGGCACCGAAATCATCAGCCTCTTGCTGACGGTGCGCTGCTCCAGGTGGATGAACTCGGCAATGATGAGCCTTCCCGAGCGCAGGGCTGTGTCGCCGCTCGTGATGGGTGCTGCCACCACTCCGAGCAGTGCCAGTATTCCACCCAGGGATCCCAGCCATCCGCGGCTTACCTCTGTCACCACTTCGGGAGCTTGCAGGGTGAGGGGCTGTCCCAGCTCCTGTGCGGCCCCTCCGTAGAAGAAGTACATCGACACGGTGGCCCAGATGAGTGCCACCACGCCCTCGGTAATCATGGCTCCGTAGAAAAGGGGCCGCCCCATTTTCTCGCGTTCCACGCAACGGGCCATGAGCGGCGTCTGAGTGGCGTGGAAACCGCTGATGGCTCCACAGGCAATGGTGATGAAGAGGGCAGGGAAGATGGGCTGCTGGAACCCTTCGCCCCACAACCCGTCGGTGAGCTCGGGCAGTTGCGGCCATTTAATAAAAAGGTATGCGGCCAGTGCCACGGCCATGAAGAGCATGGAAATGGCAAAAAGCGGGTAAATCTTTCCGATGATTTTGTCGATGGGCATCATCGTGGCAATGAGGTAATAAACGAAGATGATGCCACACCAGATGTACACCCAAGTCAGGCCGTCGCTGCACATCTTTCCGAGGATGAGGGCAGGGCTGTACACAAACACCGCGCCCACCATCATGAGCAGGAACACCGAGAAGACGAGCATCACCTTCTTGGTGGTCTGCCCCAGGTATTGGCCAATCAGCTCGGGCAGCCCGGCACCGTCATGCCGCATGGAAAGCATGCCGCTCAGGTAGTCGTGCACGGCTCCGGCGAAGATGCAGCCGAAGACAATCCACAAATAGGCTGCCGGCCCGAACTTCGCACCCATGATGGCACCGAAGATGGGCCCCGTGCCGGCAATGTTGAGAAACTGAATCATGAACACCTTCCATCCGGGAAGCACGATGTAGTCCACGCCGTCGTTGATGCGCACGGCAGGAGTGGGCCTGTCGTCGGGCCCGAAGATGCGCTCCACCACTTTTCCGTAAACCATGTAGCCCACGAAAAGCGCTAGCATGCTAATTAAGAACGTAAACATTATTTGTTGTCTGGAATGCTGATTGTTATAAATTCAGCCACAAAGGTAGGAAAAATATTCGGAAAACGTAAATTTCTCTTGAAAATTCGTCTTTTTTCCTTAACTTTTGTGGTTTTCGTCAAAAAAGTGCGTTTATGGCTACGTTATATTATTAAACAACGAACCAACTTCGGTGCTTCTACCTTAGTTCGTTTGCGCTCCAGTGTCACCTCTTTATATAATTACATTTTTATGTTTTCTCATCCATACTCATATTTTAAATGCAAAATAAAACAAAATCTGCGAGTTGTCTTATTTGTTATTGATAGCCTTGTACTCGTTTAGTCAAAACATAATTATCATTGTCTTTATAAGGTTTGAATATTTCACAATTTACAGTACCATTTTTAAATGGCCCTAATTTTTCTAAACCACCTCCTCTTATTACACTCTCACCCTGTTTGTTAATATAAAAATCCCCTCCTATTCCTCTTTCATGAACTAAAGCCAACCCTTCTGAAAAATCATTTGCCCAGTCAAATCGTGGTTTGATGATTAACTCCATTTTTTCATTGATAAATCCATATTTTCCTCCAATACACACATAAGCCATTCCTTCTGCAAATTTTCCAGCTTTTATTAAAACAGGAGGACAAAGAATGTTTCCTTCAGAATCTTTATATCCATACAATTTTTCTTTTTTAAAACATAACGGTGACTCTATTTTTTTTATTTTTTTACAATAATCCTTAGTGTTGTCATTAATTAATTTAATTTTAGCTAAAGCTTTTTCTAGATCTATTTTATTAGGGAAAACACATGGAATTATTTCGTTCAAATATATATCGACACAGCCAAACTGTTGATCTTTTTGGACTATTGCTACACCATTATCAAAATCGTAAGCCCAATCATATTTTGATGGAATTTCTATTTCTTCTAAACCATTCTTTACATATATACAACCTTTGGTATTGATGTATCCAAAATCGACATCATATCGTACTTTTGCCCTTCCACTTTCGAATGCATGGATTTCATTATATTTGCATTCAACAATCTCGTCTCCATTAACATCAATAAATCCATATCCCCTTGATATGTCATAGACAGGTAGTAAACCATCGTGAAATGTATTCCCCATATGATTGTATTTTTTTCCTCTTCTTGATAATGAATTAGGAAGCCACCAGCGATTGTCCTTTATACGAAAGCTATAAAATGTTCCATCTGTCTTAACTAATCCGATAGGAGAACGATATCTTTGAACCCTTATCCACCCATCAATGATTTTCTCCATTGTATATTCAACATTCTCGTCTCCTTCTTCTTTTATTATTTCATCTGTTGAAAAAATGACAATTTGGTTTTTTATATCTATCAATTTAAGACCATGGTTAATTATTGCCACATTACCATCACAATCGTCAATATGATCATAAAGAGCAGGAATAAGTTCTTTTCCATTATAATCTAACAATCCACATTTGTGATTATCTACTACAACAAGAAAGTCTCCTTTCATTTTGGCTTCATAAATAAATGTATACTTTGGCTCACATATAATATTTCCTCTTAAATCACATATTCCATACAATTGATGTTTCCAATCTCCACCATCGGAAACGTGTTTATAACAGATTGCAACATTGCCAATTAGACTATTTAGTTGGTATGGAACTTCGTTCACTGTGCCATCTTCTAAAATAATTCTATTTGATTCGATTCTTATCTTATCATTTTTTTCTATTATATCAAATTCTACAGTTTTTTCTGTAATTGGAATCGGTGGGAAAACACTAGTGTTCCATTTTACAGATTTAAAATCAATTTGGTAAGGGAATGCGCTTTTTCTAATTTTTGCATCATAATCCGCATTATAAGGATAAAAATTACCTTCAATATCAATCAATACAAATCTTCCATTTTCTCGAGCTACCGCTAATTCTCCTTGACTCCAGAGGAATGCATCTAATTCTGAAATATATTTAGAAGTATAAACTTCTTCATAATTTAGTAATTTTATGGTACCTTTATCAGCATCAAATATAGCATAAGAGTTCACAATTAACAGTTCTTCATCTCTTAATCTATTATTCCACCTATAAACTTTACGAAATTTGTTCAAAGTGAAAATATAAACATCCTTGGAACCACTAAAATTTAAAGAAACCATAATTATATAATTTTACATGAACTTATGTTTTACAACTTATACCTCATACTTCTCTACATCCCCTTCCTTGCGAATCTTCTGCCGACGTACATCGTGGGGGCGAACTCACGTTTTTAGGTCATATTTGAATTATTGGTGCCAAAGTTGGCTTGCATGGACACGTCGGCTACAAAATTACAATCTTTTTCTGATAATTGCAAGCCATTGGACGAAAAACTCACTTGAAATACTATCTATCGTGATTTAAAGCGCGATTCTGTGCCGATGTTACTCGCATTCTGAAATAAAAAGAATAACTATTTCTTTTGTACTTCCCTTGTTTTTCCGTATCTTTGCGCAAAAAATATGGACTATCGCCAATGAAGAAGTGTTTTTTCGTTATTGCCCTGTTTGTTCTTCCCCTGTTGTGCTGGGGGCAGGACAATGAAATACGTGCCGTGTGGCTCACCACGCTCAACGGCCTGGACTGGCCGCGCACGAAGGCCACCAATGCCGCCTCCATGGAACGCCAGAAGAAGGAGCTCACCGACATGCTCGACAAGCTGAAGGCCGTGAACATCAACACCATACTCTTTCAGACGCGCATCCGCGGAAGCGTGGTCTATCCCTCCGAATTGCAACCGTGGGACCATTGCTTGACGGGCACCCCCGGGCGTAGTCCGGGCTACGACCCGCTGCGTTTCGCCATCGACGAGTGCCACAAGCGCGGCATGGAGTGCCACGCCTGGGTGGTCACCCTGCCCCTGGGCAAGTGGAACGAGAACGGCTGCCGGCAGATGCGGAAGAAATACCCGCAGGTGGTGAAACGGGTGGGCGAAAACGGATTCCTCAACCCCGAAGACCCGCGCACACCGGCCATCGTGGCCGAAATCTGCGGCGAAATCGTGGAGAAATACGATGTTGACGGCATTCACCTCGACTATGCCCGTTACCCCGACGGCTGGACCATCAGGGTAAGCCGGCCGCAGGGCCGCCAATACATCACCCAGCTGGTGAGGGCCATCCACGACCGCGTGAAGGCCGTTCGTCCCGAGGTGAAGATGAGCTGTTCGCCCGTGGGCAAGTTCAAAGACCTCACGCGCTATTCTTCCCGCGGTTGGAACGCCTTCGACAAGGTGTGCCAAGATGCGCAGGGCTGGCTACGCGACGGGTTGATGGACCAGCTCTATCCCATGCTTTACTTCAAGGAAAACAATTTCTTCCCCTTTGCCATCGACTGGGCCGAGCAACGGCAGGGCAAGGAGGTGGCGGCAGGCCTCGGCATCTGGTTCCTCGACCCCCGGGAGGGCAACTGGAAGATTGGCGAGGTGATGCGGCAACTCAACGTCATCCGCCAGCTGGGACTGGGGCAGTGCCATTTCCGCGCCCGTTTCCTCATCGACAACCACCAGGGGCTTTACGACTACCTGCGCGTGTTCAATTTCCCCGAATGCTGGCCCGATGGCTCGCAATTCCCCATGAGCCGGGTCCCATATCCTGCCGACGAGGAGCCGTCTGATGTTCCCACGCTTCCCGAAGTTTCCATGCAAAAGGCGGCAAGGGGAGGGTTCCCCCTGCTGCGCTCAAACGGCGACCCCGTGCAGCTAACAAGTGTGCCGTCCGGACTTGACGCGCGCGCCATCTTGGTGACCTCGTTGACCGGCAACCGGGTGGCCTCCCTGCCGTGGAATGGCGGCAATGTGTCGGTGGCCTCCCTGCCCGACGGCGCCTACACCTTGAGCTCCGTCAGCAAGAACGGCGCCACCCACCGCCTGGCCATGCTGATGGTGAAGCGGAAATTGAAAAAATGAAAGATTTGCACTCGACTTTATCATTTATCATTTTTCATTTATCATTTAGCGTAGTGCAGCGCCCTCGTTTTGTCAAGATTTTTCAAGGAATTTGAGTTCCCGAACATATTTTGACGGCAAATTTCTCGCCTCAATCTTGCAAATCTCTCGCCTCAATCTTGCAAATCTCTCCCCGAGATTTGCGGCCGAACTCAGCGCATTTTTCAAATGTTTGATAGTCAGTGGGTTACGAATCCTGCGTAAAAACGCTCTTTTTGTCAAATATTTTTACCAATTTTTACCTATATCGCTATCCGTTTCAAAGTTAGTAAACCCGGCGTTATGTAGAGCCGATGTTATATAATCCGACGCTTCTTTAGTAGTCAATGTTTCTTTAGTAGTCAACGCTTTTTTCGTAGTCAACGCTTTTTTCGTAGTCAACGCTTTTTTAGGAGCCGACGCTTCCAAGCGTCGGGGTAACTTTATATAGTCCGACGCTCGGAGGCGTCGGCTCCTACACGTCGGCTCCTACACGTCGGCTCCTATACGTCGGCTTTTTTCGGTCTTGAAAGGCGCGTTTTTTCGTTTTGGAAGCAAGCATGCTTTTCTTTTGTTTCCCAACCGAAAAAAAAGTGGCTTAATTATTTTGATATTCATACAAAATTCGTAACTTTGCAAACAAATAATCAGAATGTTTAACCTTTTTAATTATAAAGACATGATGAAGAAACTACTTTTCACGGCGTTTTTCGCCATTGTCGCTCTTGGAGCCAGTGCTCAGGAGCGGTTCTACATGAACACCTACAGCGACCTTAACATCGCCAAGTTCGACGGCAAGACCTGCAATGTCACCGCCACGCGCCTGCTCTATCATGGCTGGAACACCATTGCCATGCCTTTCTCGATGACCGAGGAGGAGCTCAACGAGACCTTCGGCAGCGATTGCCGCTTGGAGCGCCTGGTGGGAGCCGGAGCCGTGGGCAACACCGTGGACCTGTATTTCCAGGACTGCAAGGAGAAAGGCCTTGAGGCCAACACGCCGTACATTTTATATTATACGGGCGAGAACATGACCAAGCGCATTGTGAAGACAACACTGGTGACTCACCAGCCCGCCGAACTGACCGTGGCCATTGACGGCAGCATGGAAACCGTGACGATGGGTGGTGCCGAGAAGGTGGTGGCCGGAGAGGGACTCTATGGAGTGCTGGCCATCGACAATGCCGACGCCAAGTTCGTGCAGGTGGGCCAGAAGGGCAGCGCCTTCTATCCCACACGTTGCTTCATCCGCCTTTCGTCGGGCGACAGCAAGCTGCTCAACACCGTCCACATGGCCGCCGGTGAGGTGACACGCATCACCGACATTGCCGCCAGCAACGAGCGCGTGGATGTCTATAACACGGCCGGCGTGAGGGTGGCATCGCAAATCCGCGCCGCCGAGGTGAGCAAGCTGCCCAAGGGCGTCTATGTGGTGAAAGGCCACAAGCTCCTGGTGAAATAACAAAGGTCTTCGTTGAGCCGACGGCCTCTTTATTCGTGGAAACAAATTAGCACCGGTAAGAGATTTTTCTTTTTACCCGGTGCCAATTTGTTTCCTTTTTTTTTCTAATAGCCGTTTTTCACGGGCCTGTGACTATTTTTACCCCATGATATGCCAAATCTTACGACTGGCAAAAGCCGGAAACACCGTACCTTTGCAGCGTTTTCATGAAATACTAAAACAAACCACAGCTAATGAACTTCAAACAAATCGTCTTGGCGGCATCAGTAGTTTGCATGCCCCTTCTGTTACAAGCGCAGACCCCCGCTTTTCCCGGTGCCGAGGGCTTCGGCAAGTTCACAACCGGTGGGCGCGGCGGAAAAGTTTATCACGTCACCACGCTCGAAGACAACACCCAGCGCGGTTCCCTGCGTTGGGCCAATAGCCAGGCCGGGCCGCGCACCATCGTGTTCGACGTGTCGGGAACCATCCATCTGAAATCGGCGCTCAAGATTAACGCCAACACCACGCTGGCCGGGCAGACGGCTCCCGGCGACGGCATCTGCCTTGCCGATTTCCCCGTCACGCTGGGCAAGAACAACATCATTCGCTATGTGCGCTTCCGACTTGGCAACAAGAACGTTGACAAGCACGAGGGCGACGGGCTGGGCGCCATGGACTCCGAAAACATCATCGTGGACCACTGCTCCGTGAGCTGGAGCGTTGATGAGTGCCTCTCGGTCTATGGCTCAAAGAACATCACCGTGCAGTGGTGTATCGCTTCTCAGAGCATGGTGAATTGCGGCCACGAAAAGGGTTCCCACGGCTACGGCGGCAACTGGGGAGGCAGCGGAGCCTCCTATCATCACAACCTGATAGCCCACCACACCTCGCGCACACCGCGCCTTGGCCCCCGTCCCGGCACGCAGACCGATGAGCGCATGGACATGAGAAACAATGTCATCTATAACTTCGGCGGCAACGGATGCTACGGCGGAGAGGGAATGAACGTGAACATAGTGAACAACTACTACAAGCCCGGCCCCGGATCGCCCACGGGAACCAAGGGCAAGCGCATCGCCTCCATCGGCATCAGGACGTCGGATTACACCAAGCACAACACGAGCAAGCCCAACGAATGGGACGTCATGTGGCACGTCTGGGGAAAGTTCTTCGTTGATGGAAACGTCAACTCCAAATACAGCGACGTCACGGAGGACAACTGGACCTACGGCGTCTACAATCAGATTGACAACAGCAAGAACGACAATACCTACACCCAGGAAACGCGCGACACCATGCGCCTCGACAAGCCCATTCGTTTTGAACCCGTCACCACCCATACGGCCGAAATGGCCTACGAGCGCGTGCTCGACTTTGCCGGCGCTTCACTCCACCGCGACTGGGTGGACCAGCAAATGATTGACGACACCCGCAACGGCACCGCCACCTCCACGGGCTCTGGCCTCGGCAAGGGTTTCATCAATAGCCAGGACGACAACCGCCCCGCCGACGCTTCCGCCGACTGGGATGCCTGGCCCCTGCTCGAGACTTACGAACAGCTCACCGACACCGACCAGGACGGCATGCCCGATGAATGGGAAGCGCAGCACGGGCTCAATGCCAACGATGCCAACGACCGCAACAATGTCAACGAAGAGGGCTATACCATGCTGGAAGTCTATATGAACGGCATTGTGGAGCACATCACCCAGCAGCAATACGAGGGTGGAACCGTCATGGGCGGCGACAACGAAGACACCGGCGTCACCGAGATTTGTCCGCACTCCGTCATCCGCAACGACATCTTCTATACCCTGCAGGGCGTGCCCGCAAAGCATCCCTCAAAGGGCATCTATATCATCAACGGAAAGAAGATAATAGTGAAGTAACACCCCTTTCAACCCTCTGGGGGGGAAGACAGGATGCGCAGGCATCACTTTCGTCAAAACCCTTGACTCACAAATCCTTAAATAATACTCGACAAATGAAAAAGCTATTACTTTTGGCCGCCTTTACTTCGGTCGCCATGGCAATGACCGCGCAGACATTGCCCTATCAGAACCCCAGTCTGTCGCCAAAGCAGCGCGCCGCCGACCTGTTGCAGCGTCTTACCCTCGATGAGAAAGTGCTCCTCATGATGGACCGCTCGCCGGCCATCCCACGTCTCGGCATTCCCCAGTTTGAATGGTGGAACGAGGCACTTCACGGCGTGGGGCGCAATGGTTTCGCCACGGTGTTTCCCATCACCATGAACCTGGCCGCCACGTTCAACGACCCCCTGGTTTTCGACATCTACACCGCCGTGAGCGACGAGGCAAGGGCGAAAAACACCCATGCCCGCCACAACAACGCCATGCAGCGTTACCGCGGATTGTCTTTCTGGACACCAAATGTCAACATCTTCCGCGACCCGAGATGGGGGCGCGGGCAGGAAACCTACGGCGAGGACCCCTTCCTCACCACGCAGATGGGACTTGCCGTGGTGCGCGGGCTGCAGGGCTATTCCTTCCAGGGCGAAAAGCCGCAAACAAACTATGCCAAGCTCTTTGCCTGCGCCAAGCACTACGCCGTTCACAGTGGTCCTGAGTGGAACCGCCACCAGTTCAACATGACCGACCTGCCCGAGCGCGACCTTTGGGAAACCTATCTACCTGCATTCAAGGCACTTGTGCAGCAGGGAGATGTCAAGGAAATCATGTGTGCATACCAGCGCAACGATGGCGAGCCATGCTGCGCCAACACCCGCTACCTTCATCAGATTCTGAGGCAGGAGTGGGGATTCCAGGGACTGGTCACCAGCGACTGTGGGGCCATTCGCGACTTCTGGGCTCCCGGCTATCACGGTTTTTCGGCCACAAAGGGTGAGGCCGCTGCCAAGGCCGTCATCGCAGGCACCGACCTCGAGTGCGGCAGTGAGTACAAGGCTTTGCCACAGGCGCTGAAAGAGGGGAAAATCACTGAGGAACAAATCAATACCAGCCTCATGCGGCTCCTTACGGGACGCTTCGAGCTGGGCGACTTCGACCCCGACAACCTTGTGCCCTGGACCAATATTCCCATGAGCGTGGTGGCCAGTGCCGAGCACAAGCAGCTTGCACTCGAGGCTGCCCGTCAGGGTATTGTACTTCTGCAAAACAACAACGGCGTGCTGCCCCTGCGCGCCGGTCAGAACATTCTTGTCATGGGTCCCAACGCCAACGACTCCACCATGCTTTGGGGCAACTACACCGGCACGCCCACAAAGACCGTTACCATCCTTGAGGGCATCCGCGAGAAAGTGCCCGGAGCACGTTTCCTGCAAGGTTGCGGACATACGCGTGCCGAGGTCTTCGAGAGCCTTTTCAACCTGCTGGCCTCACCCGACGGCACCCGGGGCGTGAAGGCAACCTACTGGAACAATGAGGACTTCCAGGGCGAACCCGCCGCTACCACCGTCTTCACCTCGCCCATTAAGCAGGACAACGGCGGCAACACAGCCTTTGCCCCCGGTGTCAACCTGGAGCATTTTTCCGCACGCTATGAGGCCACCATCACGCCCTCGCGCGACTGCGACATCATGATTAACGTGGGGGCAGAGGACTATCTTGGCGTGTTCCTCGGCAGCGACACCCTCTACAACAAGTGGAACGGCCATGGGGCTGTGTATCCAAAATTCCAGAAAACGCTGAAGGCCGGACAGTCCTATCCGCTCCGCATCGATTATGTGCAGCAGCAGGGCCTCGCCATGTTCAGCCTTGACGTGGCCCAGCGCGTGGCCACCTCTGTTGACGACATCCTGAAGCAGGCCTCAACAGCCGACGTCGTAGTCTTCGTGGGAGGCATTTCGCCACGTCTTGAAGGAGAGGAAATGAAGGTCAACGAGGAAGGCTTCCGCGGTGGCGACCGCACCAGCATTGAGCTGCCCCGCGTGCAACGCGACATCATCGCCGCCCTGCACCGTGCCGGAAAGCCCGTCGTCTATGTCAACTGCTCTGGGTCGGCCATGGCCCTTGAGCCCGAAAGCAGCAATGCCGACGCCATCGTGCAGGCCTGGTATTGCGGAGAACAAGGCGGCAGGGCGCTCGCCGACATTCTTTTCGGACAATGCAACCCCTCGGGAAAATTGCCCGTCACCTTCTACCGAAACACGCAGCAACTGCCTGACTATGAGGACTACCGCATGCAGGGTCGCACCTACCGCTACATGCACGAAGCACCGCTGTTCCCCTTCGGCCACGGACTCTCTTACACCACCTTCCGCATGGGCAAGCCGCAATGGAAAAACGGGAAAGTGTCGGTTGCCGTCACCAATACCGGCACACGCAAGGGCGCCGAGGTCGTGCAAGTCTATGTGAAAGACCCGCGCGACACCGAGGGACCCGTAAAAACGCTTCGCGCCTTCCAGCGCGTCACGCTGAAGCCCGGGCAGACTGAAAAAGTCGTCATCGACTTCCCACGCGACCGCTTTGAACGCTGGGACAGCGCCACCAACACCATGCGCGTCGTTCCCGGCACATACCTCCTCATGACCGGCAACTCCTCCGACGACAGCAGCCTGCAGACCATCAAGGTGAAAGTGAAATAATAACCCTTGCCTCATCCTCACTTTGTAAAGATTTTTCTTAGTTTTTTGCACAGCAAAAAGCGTTTGACCGCAATTTTCAGGGAGAAAAACCGCAGTTTTCGATGAGAAAATTGCGGTCAAACTCTCCGGAAATTGCGGTCAAACTTTGTGCTTTTTTAAAGCCTCTGAGTGTCAGCGAGTTACAAAATCGTCTGATTCTTCCCGATTTTGTCAAAATATTTCATAATTTTTCCCTGTGCCGCTATCCACCCTTTTCCCTTCCTTTTTAAAGAGTCACCGGCACATTTTTTTTCGAAAATTTGGCGGTATGGCCAAAATCCACTATCTTTGCACTATCGCTTGTTATCCCGGCAATGGGCGGCGGGCGGTCTTAGACAATAAGAAGACGTTTTCAGACGTTTGCCGTTGTGAGCCTTGAACTTCGCAAACTCATTCCCACAACCGACAGATGACAACGAGGCGTCTGCGTGGTGCGTATATATACATGTTATATATTTACGTACTGGCGCGGGCTAACTGCGTTGTCTTTCCTGTGTGGATGGGGCAATGCGAAGGCCCGTAAGCCGCAGGACGGACAGAAGAACAGACACCTGCGCCTTTTTTGTGTCTTCGCATCAATAACAATCTTTTTAACCAGGTGCCGCAATACGAGGTGTCTTGTGGCGCAACAAAAGCAAGTTATTATGGGTAAACATTTTTATCTTTGGTGCGTGTTGCTCGCCATGCTGGTGGGGGCGAATGTGAATGTCTGTGCGCAGGATGACTATTCTTTCTCTGATAGTTGGAGGAACGGATGGGAGGGTGGTAACGTTATTTATGCTTACATTCCAATTCTACAGGGTTTATTTTTTGATGATGATCATTATCTTATCTATGCTTATGACATAGACGAAGGCATTGGTTATTTTGACGGAATTCATTGTCCTTTTCCTGATGAGGATAATAATTGCCAGCACATAACGTCTGTTGACATAGCAGGAACACTAAGTCTTGATGATTTTAATTTAGATATATACGATAGTTTTTACAATTGGGATTATCTTCAACAATTTGGGGTTCCCATCACACGTGTTTCTCCATCTGCCTTTACTATTTGCGTCAATTTGTCATCTGTTTATATGCCATGGATAGAAGAAATAGGAAGGGATGCATTCAACTCCGGTTTGGGTTGGTGGGATGAACTGGACGATGATAATGCCAGCCCATTATCTTATGCCTATATGCCCAATGTGCGGGCTATTGGAATGGGGGCTTTTTGTAATTGTAAAAACATTCGTATTGATAACCAGGGGTATATGGGATCTCAGTGGCAGGTTGTTGAAACTGGGGCATTCAGTGGTTGTTCCAGTTTGGAGACCGTTGACGATTTGTCGAATGTAACAGAAATCGGGGAATATGCTTTCGCGGGCTGTACCAGTTGGTCAACAGCCAACCTGTCGTCGCTGACCTCATTAGGCAGGTATGCTTTTGACGGGTGTACCAGTCTTAGCAACCTGACACTGCCAGAGTATGGCTTGCAGGAAATTAAGGAATACACATTCCAGAACTGCCAGTCGCTTAACACGGTTGAACTTCCAAGTTCCTGCACGGTCTTGGGAGAGGGTGCTTTTAAGGGATGCAGTTCCTTGAAATCAGCAAATGTCATCATGGTGGAAGACTTGGGAGGTGGTGCTTTCTGGAACTGCTCGGCTTTGACAAGCGTTGTATTGCCGCCCAACTTGTCTGTCGTACCGGCAGATTGTTTTTTAGGTTGTAGCAGCCTTGAGTCGATAACTATTCCCGAAACAGTAGAAATGATTTCCTACGCTGCTTTCGCACAAAGCGGCCTCAAGAGTATTGAACTGCCGGAAGGCTTGCAGACGATAGGGTCTTGTGCTTTTTATGAATGTAAAGACCTCAGTTTGGTTAATATTCCCCAGTCGGTGAATAAAATCTATAGTTCTGCTTTTTACAACACGGCAATAAAGAATGTTGATTTTCCGACGGGGTTGAAGGTGATAGAATATCAAGCCTTTCAATATTGCCGCAAACTGGAGAGTGTGACGTTCCGGGAAGGACTTGAAACAATAGGTTATTTGGCTTTCTGTGGCGACGTGGCTTTGAGTGAGATTGTGTTGCCGAAGAGTTTGAAACAGATAGGAGCATTTGCTTTCGAATTATGTACGGGATTGCAGACAGTGGAATGTAAAAGTACCGAGCCTCCCGTTTGGAATCAAGGTTCTTGGACACTGCAAGAGGGGCAAAACCCCGTTTTTGGCAGTCTTGATTTGCCCAACATTACGCTCTATGTCCCAGCCGGTTGCAAGGCGAAGTACTTGGCCAGCGACATTTGGAAGGACTTCAACATTGTGGAGCGGGGCGGCGGCATTGTACCCACAGGCATTGACATTGCCAACGAAGAAGCCGGACATGCCGATGGCAGGGTGTATGACCTTCAGGGCCGTCTTGTCAGTACTTCCGGTGAAGTTGTGAAAAGTGGCGTTTATGTGAAAAACGGAAAGAAGGTGTTGATAAAGTAAACTGCATTACAAAACAAAAAAATCCACAAGCCTGCACGTTGTCAGGGTTGTGGATTTTTTATTTAACGTGTTGTACCTGAGGATGTCTTACAGGTTTGCCAGTTCGATGACTTTGTCAACGGCGGCAGAGATGGCGTCGGCGTTTTTGCCGCCTGCCGATGCGAAGTGAGGCTGTCCGCCGCCTCCGCCCTGCATGATTTTTGCGGCTTCGCGCACCAGTTGACCGGCGTGCATGCCGTGCTCCTTGACGAGGTCGTCGCTGATGCTGACATTGAGCAATGGCTTGTTGTCAAACACGCTGCCTATGACGCAGAGGGTGTGCTGGGGTTCGGCGGTGCGAATCTTGAACACCAGGTCTTTGGCGGTTTCGGGCTTCATGGGGATGATGGCAGTAATGACTTTCACCCCGTTCACCATGCGGCCATTGCTGATGAGCTTGTCGCGGGTTTGTTCTACAACCTGCGCCTGGTATTTTTCCACTTGCTTTTTCAGTCCGTCGTGCTCGCTGATGTATTTCTCTATGGTGCCCTGCAGGTCCTTGGCGTTGTTGAACAGGCTCTTGATGGCTTTCACGGCGTCTTCCAGGCGGTAGAGCAGTTCCTCGCATTCGCGTCCTGTCTTGGCCTCAATACGTCGTATGCCAGCTGCCACGCTGCTCTCGGCCACTATCTTGAACATGCCGATATGTCCTGTTGACGCGGCATGTATGCCTCCGCAGAACTCCACGCTGTGTCCGAACTTCACCACGCGCACCTTGTCGCCGTATTTTTCGCCGAAGAGGGCCACGGCGCCCAGTTTCCTTGCCTCCTCGATGGGTGTGTCGCGATATTCCTGCAAGGGCAGGTCGCGGCGGATGGCATCGTTGACGATGCGCTCCACCTCCCGCAGTTCCTCGTCGGTGACTTTCTGGAAGTGTGAGAAGTCGAAGCGCAGGGTATCGGCGCTTACGAAGGAGCCCTTCTGCTCAACATGTTCGCCAAGCACCTGCTTCAGTGCGTAGTGCAACAGATGGGTGGCCGAGTGGTTGGCGGCGCTGCCTTCGCGGTAGTCGGTATCTACGCAGGCCATGAAGGGAGCCTCGGGATTCTTCGGCAACTGTTTCACGATGTGTATGCTCTGGTTGTTCTCGCGCTTGGTGTCGGTGATTTCCAAGGTTTCAAACTCTCCGGCGAGCACTCCCTTGTCGCCCACCTGTCCGCCCATTTCTCCGTAGAAGGGCGTAAAGTCGAGCACCAGCTCATAGTAGGTGTTCTTCTTTTGCGTCACCTGCCGGTAGCGCAGAATGTGGCATTCGTGCTCGGTGTAGTCGTAACCCACGAACTGCTGTTCGCCCTCGCGCAACACCACCCAGTCGCCGTTTTCCACGGCGGCGGCGTTTCGTGCACGTTCCTTCTGCTTCTGCATCTCGGTGTTGAACACCTCCTCATCGACGGTGATGCCGTTTTCGCGGCAGATGAGTTCGGTGAGGTCGAGCGGGAATCCGTAGGTGTCGAAGAGCCGGAAGGCCTGCACGCCGCTGAGCACGGTGCTGCCCTGTTGCCTTGTTTCGGCAATGGCCTTGTCGAGCAGGGCGATGCCGTTGGAAAGGGTGCGCAGGAAGGCGTCTTCCTCCTCCTTGATGACGCGCGTGATGAGTTGCTGCTGGGCTTTCAGTTCGGGATAGGCGTCGCCCATTTCGTGTACGAGCATGGGAACGAGCTTGAACATGAATGCCTCCTTCTGATCGAGGAAGGTGTAGGCATAGCGCACGGCGCGGCGCAGGATGCGGCGTATGACGTAGCCCGCCTTGGCGTTGCCGGGCAGCTGTCCGTCGGCGATGGAGAAGCTCACGGCGCGTATGTGGTCGGCGATGACGCGCATGGCGACGTCGGTGTCCTCCTTTGTGCCGTATTTCATTTCTGACAGGCGTTCTATTTCGCCAATTATGGGGCGGAACACGTCGGTGTCGTAGTTGGAGTGCTTGCCCTGGATGGCGCGCACCAGTCGCTCGAAGCCCATGCCGGTGTCGATGACGTTCATGGAAAGTTTTTCCAGTGAGCCGTCGGCCTTGCGGTTGTATTGCATGAACACGAGGTTCCAAATCTCGATGACCTGCGGGTCGTCTTTGTTCACCAGGCTGCTGCCGGCTACTTTGGCTTTTTCCTCGGGCGTGCGGCTATCGAGGTGTATTTCCGAGCAGGGCCCGCAGGGTCCTGTGTCGCCCATTTCCCAGAAGTTGTCGTGCTTGTTGCCGTTGATGATATGGTTGGCGGGCACGTGCTTGTGCCAGAAGGCTGCTGCCTCGTCGTCGCGCTCCAGTCCCTCTTCGGGGTCGCCCTCAAATACGGTGACGTAAAGGTCTTCGGGGTTGAGTTTCAACACGTCAACCAGGTATTCCCATGCCATGTCGATGGCGCCTTCCTTGAAGTAGTCGCCGAACGACCAGTTGCCCAGCATCTCGAACATGGTGTGGTGGTAGGTGTCGTGGCC
>JAFVHN010000116.1 GCA_017474515.1 Prevotella sp.
CATGGGCCGGCGCATCTCGGAATTGCTTCGCGACAGCGAGATACAACGCTCGGCCGGCATTATTCCCTATGTGCTGACGGGCGACGAGCGTTACCTTGACCTGCGCGCCTTCCCCGAGGACATCAAGCTGATGGTGTGGGAACGGCAGGGGCACCGGTGCGCCATCTGCGGCAAGGAGTTCGACATGGAGTTCATGGAGGGCGACCACATCACGCCGTGGCGCGAGCATGGGCGCACGGTGCCCGAGAACTGCCAGATGCTTTGCCGGGAATGCAACCGGAGGAAAGGGGCAAGATGAAAGGGAATGGGGGAAAAAATAAAACCAGCCGCGAGGGGCTGGTTTTATTTTTGTAATTCAAGTTCGCTCAACTTCTTGGAGTTACAGGATTTCAGAAGTTACAGGAGATAAAATGCTTTTAAATGATGAATTCTTAGTTATGAATTATGCACGGCAGCAGAAACTCATAACTCATAACTCAAACTTAATAGTTCTGAAAACTCCCTTTTCGTCAGTATGCAGAGGTTGGAAGTATTGTCTGAACTCCTGAACTCCTGTAACTCCTGAACTCCATCAACTTGAGAAAGTTGAGTTTTTGTAATCAACGAAGCGGACCGGCTATCGGAAGAGCATGGGCAGGAACTGGTTGAGGTATTTTCGCCAGTTGCGCCACTCGTGGCCCCCGTCGGTTTCCACATAGGTGTATTTATAGCCTTTGGCGTCGAGGCGCTTGCGGTAATCCACGTTGTCCTTGAAGAGGAAATCCTTGTCGCCGATGGCTATATAATAATAAGGTGAGAGGCTGAACTGGCGGGCCAGCTTGTTGTCGAGGTCCTGGTAAATGGCGGCATAGGGTCCGCTGGGGTTCCCGCGGTTGATGGCCGCCGAGAAGAGTCCCACGAATCCGAACACGTCGGGGTTGTTGGCCGAGATGTAGAGCGAATGGAAGCCGCCCATGGACAGGCCCGCTATGGCCCGGTGGCGGCGGTCGGCCAGGGTGCGATAGTGGCTGTCAACGTATGCCACCACGTCTTTCACGAAGGCGTTTTCAATGGCTCCGTCCATGGTCCTGGGGTTTCGGAACGACGGTTTGTACATCGACTCGGGATATTCGCCGGGCACGGCCTGCTGGGCTCCGTTGCCGTTGGGCATCACGATAATCATGGGCTCTGCCTTTCCCTGGGCGATGAGGTTGTCGGCAATCTGGGCCGTGCGTCCCAGCTCGCTCCATGCGTTCTCGTCGCCGCCCGCTCCGTGCAGGAGGAAGAGCACGGGGTATCGCTTTTGCGAGCTGTCGTAGCCCGGCGGCGTGTAGATGGTCATGCGTCGGCGCTCCATGCCCAGCGTGGGGCTGGGATACCACACCTTGGCGACGGTGCCGTGGGGCACTTCGCGCACGAAGTAATTGTGCGACGTTTCGCCCTCAACGAGGAAATAGTTCTGGAAGGTGGCGATGTCGCGGAGCATGTACACGTTGTTGGGGTCGGTGATGCGCAGTCCGTCCACGACGAAGGTGTAGGTGTAGAGTTCTCCGCCCAAGGGCGCGGTGGTGTAGGTCCACAGTCCCGAGGCGTCCTTGGTCATTTTCACGCCTTCGGCGGGAGCGAAGCTTCCCATCAGGCGCACGTCGCTGGCCCGGGGTGCCTGCAGGCGGAAGGTAACGGTGCCGTCTTGCCGAAGTTCGGGCGAGGTGATGTCGCCGGGGTTCATGCCCACGGTCTCCTGTGCCTGGCTGCCCATGGCCAGCAGGCAGGCCAGCCCAAGGCCGGCCAGTTTTGTTTTCAGTTCACGGTTCATAGTTCACGGTTTTAATGATTGTTCTTTTAGAGGGGGCGGCGGCATGCGCCATAAACGATGCCGGGGCGGCGACGGGAGGCGTCGGCCCGGTGTCGGTGCAAATATACGCATTTTCTGCGACTTGCATGGCCCGTTGCCCTGTTTTTTCTGCGCTGACATGCAAAAAAAGGCGGCGCGGCTTGTGGCAATGGCTTTTTTTCCGTAATTTTGCCCCATCATCCGTTTTGAATATCATTGTTGCATGAAAATCATCACCAACGGCCTCATCCGCCAGCTTGCCCTGCCCGCCACGCAATATGTGGCGTGGGTTCGCGAGAGTTTCCTTATGAAACATACCGCCCAGTTGCCGCCAAAACTGAGCGTTCACCCCCGTGGCAGCGACTTTTTCAACACCATGCCCTGCCTTCTTCCCGAGGACTACGGGCGTTTCGGCGTGAAAGTGGTTCATCGCATCGACGGCGCCGTGCCCTCGCTGGGCAGCCACATCCTGCTCTACAGCACCGTTTCGGGCCAGTTGCTGGCGCTTCTCGACGGCGACATCATCACCTCGATGCGCACCGGAGCGGTGGCCACGCTGGCCATTCAGACGTTGCGCAACAGCGCCGCGGAGCCCGTCTATGGCCTGGTGGGGCTGGGCAACACGTGCCGCGCCACCCTGCTCTGCCTGTTGGAGAGCGAGCCCCTCACCATGCACCACGTCGCCCTGCTGGAATACAAGGACCAGGCGCGGCTTTTCGAGGAACGTTTCGCCGGCTACGGCAACGTCAGCTTCACCCGCGTTGAAAGCCGCGAGGAACTGGCGCGGCGGAGCGACGTGCTCGTGAGTTGCATCACCGCCGCCCATTGCAACTTTTGCGACGATGCCGATGCCTACAAGCCGGGCTGCACCATCGTTCCCGTGCATACGCGGGGGTTCCAGAACTGCGACACGGTGTTCGACAAGGTGTTTGGCGACGACACCGGCCACGTTTGCAACTTCCGATACTTCAACGAGTTCCGCAGCTTTACCGAACTCTCCGACGTGCTGGCCGGACGGAAGCCGGGCCGCGAGCGCGCCGATGAGCGCATCCTGAGCTACAACGTCGGCCTGGGGCTGCACGACGTGCTCATTGCCTCCCGCATTTATGAAATGGTGAAGGACATGGCTCCCGAGATGTCCATGCCCAAGGAAACGGAAAAATTCTACGTATGATGCTTTCAAGCGACGACCAGGCCCTGTTGCGCCGGCGTTTCAACCCCGACGGTTCGGTGCTTCGCCGCCAACAACTGCGCATGCTCGAGCTGCTGGTGGCGGTTGACGACATCTGCCGCCGCCACGACATCCGCTACTGGCTGAGCAGCGGCACGCTCATCGGCGCCGTGCGCCACGACGGATTCATTCCCTGGGACGACGACCTCGACATAGAGATGCTTCGCGACGACTACCTTCGGCTACTTGACGTCTTGCCGCGCGAATTGCCTGATACCATGGCCCTTCAGACGGAGCAGACCGACTCCAACTATTTCCTGCCCTATGCCAAGGTTCGCGACCGCCGCTCGCTGATGTCGGAGCCCAACAACTACGACCGCGCATGGAAGGAGCAGGGCATCTTCATCGACATCCTGCCCATGGAGCGTCAGCGCATGTGCCTCCACCTGTTGTCGGAAAAAACTTTCGGCCACCTTTATAAAATATGGCGCACCAGCACCGACGATGCCTCCGCCATTCGGCGCGTGCGGCGCATCTTCCGCTTGAACACGAAGGTGATTTTCCCCATGTTGCGGCTGCTCAACAGCCTCAGCGGTGCGCACATCATCACCAGCGGCCTGGGCCTTCCCTACCACAAGCCGCGCTACGAGGACGACATTTTCCCCCTTTCCTCGCACGTTTTCGAAGGCCTTCAGTTCCCCGTTCCGCGCGACACCGACCACCACCTGCGTTGCCTTTTCGGCGACTATACGCAGCTGCCCGACCTTGACCGCCTTGCCCCCCACACCGCCCATATTGAGATTTGGCAATGACCATTTCGGGCATCGTGGGCAAAAAAGATGGCGAAACCCTTTGGCTTTTGCCGTAGAAACCGTATCTTTGCACTTGACTTTGTGAAGTACGTTGATGGAATCGTTGAAGGAAAAGACAGCCCGCGGCCTTTTCTGGGGCGGCATGAACAACGGCGTGCAGCAGCTCATCGGCCTGCTTGCCGGCATTATTCTTGGGCGGCTGCTCTCGCCTTCCGACTACGGCATGATAGCCATGATAACGATTTTCAGCGTGGTGGCCACCGAGTTGCAGAGCAGCGGTTTCAAGACGGCCCTCACCAACCTGAAGTCGCCCACCGACAACGACTACAACTCCGTCTTCTGGTTCAACATTGTTGTGAGCCTTTTCATCTACCTTGTACTTTTTTTCTCGGCGCCGCTCATTGCACGCTATTACCACACGCCGGCCCTCGTTCCGTTGTGCCGCTATGTCTTCCTGGGCTTTTTCATCAGCAGTTTCGGCATGGCCCAGTCGGCGTGGCTGTTCAAGAACCTGCGCACCAAGCAGCAGGCGAAGGCCGGGCTGACGGCCATTGTGGTGTCGAACCTGTGCGGCATCATCCTGGCGTGGCGCGGCTTTGCCTATTGGGCCATTGCCACGCAAACCATTCTCTACATTCTTGTCAACACCCTCATGCTTTGGCACTATTCGCCGTGGCGCCCCACCCTTTCGTGGGACCCGGAGCCTGTTCGCCGCATGTTCCCCTTCAGTTGTAAAATCATGGTGTCGGCCATTCTCACACAGGTCAACAACAACATTCTCAACATTCTTCTGGGCCGCTACTACACCGCCCGCGAAACGGGGCATTTCAACAATGCCTCCCAGTGGAACTACAAAGCCTCCTACACCCTGCAGGGCATGGTGCAGATGGTTGCGCAGCCCGTTTTCGTGGACCTTGCCGGCGACCCCGACCGCCAGTTGCGGGCCCTTCGCAAGCTGGTGCGCTTCGTGTCGTTCGTAGCCTTTCCCCTGCTGCTGGGCTTTTCGCTCGTGTCCGAGGAGTTCATTGTGCTCACCATCACCGAGAAATGGCTGCCCGCCGCCCATCTGCTGCGCATTCTGTGCCTGTGCGGGGCGTTCATGCCGCTGAGCGTGTTGTTTGCCAATCTGGTGGTGAGCCGCGGCCGGTCCGACATCTACCTCTACAGCACCCTGGCCCTGGCGGTCTGCCAGCTTACGCTGATGCTGCTGCTCAAGGACAACGGCGTGCGCATGATGGTGGTGGCCTACACGCTGCTCAACATTTTCTGGATGTTCGTATGGCATTTCTTCGTTTGCCGCATTACGGGCTACAGGCTGCGCCACCTGCTGGCCGACCTGCTGCCATTTCTCGTCATCGCCGCCGCCGTCATGGTTTTCACCGGCTGGGCAACGTCGTCCTTTAACAACCTGTGGCTGCGCCTGGTGTCGCGCATCGTGCTGGCTGCCGGCTTGTATTTTGTCATCATGAAGCTGTTGCACGCCAAAATCCTCGACGAGTGCCTGCAATATCTTCGCAAGAAATAATTTAAAAACAAACTAATTCCTTAAATTATGAGAAAACTCCTTACCTTTTTATTGATGCTGACCGCCTTGTCTTCGCAGGCGTCACCCATCGACAAGCAGCAGGCCCGCCAGGTTGCCGCGCAGTTCGCCGCCTCGCAGGGTCACCGCCTTTCTGCCGAGCCGCTCCGTGCGCCGCGCACCTCTTCCGCCACCGAGTCGGAACCGCTCTATGTGTTCAACACCCAGGGCGACCAGGGCTTTATCATCATTGCCGGCGACGACCGCGTGGACGCCGTCATCGGCTACACCACCGAGGGCCGCTACGACGAAGCCAACCTGCCCGACAATTTCCGCAACTGGCTGATTAGCAAGTCGGAGGAGATTGCCGCCCTGCCCGAACAAACGGCTGCCGACCCATCCCCGTCTCCGCGCCGTGTTTCTTCCCATGCCGCCATTGCCCCCCTCATCAAGACAACCTGGAACCAGGGCAAGGCCACGGCCAGAGGATATATTTACAACACCACGACACCGACCATCAACGGGCTCCACTGCCTGACGGGCTGCGTGGCCACTGCCGGAGCCCAGCTTATGTACTATTACCGCTGGCCGGTAAAAGCCACCAAGGCCGTGCCGGGATATGAGTCGAACGACGACCTCGGCACCTTGCCCAACAAGCCCGCCACCACCTTCAAGTGGGACCAGATGAAGGAAAAATACACTTCTGCCGACACCCTCACGCAGGCCGAGGCCGCCGTTTCCAACCTCATGCTCTACTGCGGCTATGCCGCCCAGATGGACTATGGACTTGGCATGTCGGGGGCCAATAACCCCACGTTGGCACGCGGCATGGCCAATTATTTCGACTACGACCCCTACACCTGGAAGTACGTCGTCAGGGAAGCCTATACCGTCGAAGGGTGGGACAATCTCATCTATAACGAACTGCGTGCCCGCCGCCCCGTGCTCTACAGCGGAAGCGCTTACCCGAAGGGCGGACATTCCTTTATCTGCGACGGCTACGACGGCAACGGCTTCTACCATTTCAACTGGGGATGGGGCGGAAACCACAACGGCTACTTCAAACTCCACCTCACCGACCCCTACCAGGGCGGAAATGCGGGTTCTTCTGCCGACACCTACAACACCGGATACGTGGTGGGCGAAACGGCAGTTATCGGCGTTCAGCCCAACACCGGCCAGGGGCCGCAGGACAACCCCGACGACAACGACACCTGGGACGTGCCCACCTCCACCGACATCGTGGCCACCGCCTCCAATGTTTCCATTGAGGGCACCACCATCACCATGCGCCTGAGTAATAATACCAATGTTTCGCAACATTTCGGCTTCGGCTTCGGCGAAGTGAACGGCGACGGCACCATCACCATGGTTGACACAAGCCGCGAAAATTATAAAGGCACCGAGTTGCCGTCGGGCTACGGATTCCCGAAGGTAACGTTCAACGTGGCCAACTTCAACCTTTCAGTGGGCACCCACCATCTGGTGCCCATGAGCATCCTGGCCTCCGAAACCACGTGGCGGCAGTGCAATCCCCTCCTCCTGTGGTTTGAAGTCACCGTGGCACAGAACGGAACCATCACCATCGTGCAGCACCCCATTATCGACATTCGCCTTGAGAACATCGTGTGTACCAGCAGCCACCTTCCCCAGAACCGGCAGGTACTCTCCTTCGACGTGGTCAACTATGGTGAGAACAACGACGGGCGACTCTATCTTTTCGCCAGCACCACCACCGACAAGGGCGACTATCAGGACTATGAGGTGGTGAAAATCAAGGCCGGCGGCACCAAGCACCGCACTATGGGCTTCTACACCGAGACCACTGGCACCTACAACGTGTGGATAACCACCGACTACAGCGGCGAGAACGTCGTTGCGCAGACCAAAGTGGTGGTGGAAAAGGGTGTCACCGCCTCTTCCATTTCCGTGGAGGGCACACGCTTTGCCAAGGCCATGCTCAAGCTGAAGACCACCGTCAGCAGCAAGTATGAGTGCAAATCCCCACTCTACCTCTTCGCTTCCACCAGCAATGCCAAGGGCTCGCCCGTCTATTGCGTGCCCACCGCCATCGAAGCCGGCGGCACCGAGGACGTGCTGTTCCGCTACAAGCCGCTCACCGCGGGCTCGTGGTATTTCTGGATTGCCACCGACGAGGGGGCCAACAACGTCATTGCACAGACGGCAGTAACCATCAACAACGCCCCCACAGGCGAGGTGAATTTGTCGAAAGTCTCCATGGCCGTCACCACGAAGGCACGGCCCGACGACACCACGGCCCATGTGGACCTGAAAGTGAAAAATTCGGGCAGCGTCGTCTTCTATGAGAACCTCCGCTTCTACCTCTACTACAGCAACGGGAATGTGTATCCTTGGATGGACGAATATTTCACCGAGGAGCATACACTCAACCCCAACGCCACATGGCAGACTTCGGCCGATTTCTCAGGACTCCAGCCCGACTTCGACTACCTCGTGGTGGTCCACTATCGCAAGTCCTTCGGCAGCACCTCCTGGAAAGAACTGGCCCGCCAGTACTTCACTACCGGCTCCGTCCCAACCGCCATCCAGCAGGTGAACGCCGAGGGCGACGACCACTACTACACCCTCGACGGCATGAGGCTGAAAGAGCGGCCCGCCACTCCCGGCATCTACATCAGAAACGGCAAGAAAGTGGTCGTGAAATGATGGATAACAAAGTGCGTAATTTTTATGAAAAATCTTTACAAAATCGGCCAAATTCGGCCGATTTTGTAATTTATTGATAATCAATAGGTTCCAAGAAGCGCAAGGTTTGACCGCAATTCGAGGGGAGAAATTTGCCAAATTGAGGGGAGAAATTTGCCAAATTTCTCCCCTCAATTTGCGGTCAAGCTTTTCGGGAAACAAGAATTTTTATGAAAAATCTTGACAAAACAAACTTCACAGGAGCGGGGAGAACAGGCGGACCACCGACTCCCAGAGTCGCTCGTGGAGCGGGCGGCGCAGGTTCTCGCCGTCGCTGAGCAGATGGCTTTGCGACTGGTCCTCGAGGAACACGGCCTTCATGCGCATGGCCATGGCGTGGTCGTAGATGAAGGCGTTGGACTCGAAATTGTTCTCAAACGAGCGGAAGTCGATATTCGACGAGCCGCAGGAGCAAAGCTCATCGTCGCACACCAGCAGCTTGGAGTGGTTGAAACCGGCGTGGTAGAGATAAACCTTCACGCCGGCCTCGAGCGTTTCGCGAACGTATGAACGGCTGGCCCACTCCACCAGGCGGGCATCGGTCTTGTAGGGTATCATCAGCCGCACATCCACACCGGCCAGGGCCGCCGTGCGCATGGCGAAGAGCACCGGCTCGGTGGGCAGGAAATAGGGCGTTTCCATATAGACATAGCGGCGCGCGTCGGTGAGGATGCGCACATAGCCCTGCATGATGACGGGCCACGGGGCAATGGGGCTGCTCGTCACAATCTGTATGAGGCATTGGTTCCTGGGCACCGTGAGCGGACGGCCCTCATCGCCGGTGCCGGGGGTGAAGTCGGGATAATAGCGGCGGCTGGTAATGAGCGTGCGGTCCACGAAATACCAGTCGATGAGGAAGGCGCGCTGAATGCCATAGACGGCGCCGCCGCGAATGCGCAGGTGGGTGTCGCGCCACGACTGGCCGCGGCGCGTGCCGCCCTGGGTCTTCCATTTGCCCTGCACATAGCGCGTGGCAATGTTCATGCCGCCGATGTAGCCGGTATGGCCGTCGATGACGCACATCTTGCGGTGGTTGCGGTAGTTCACCTTGCTGGTGAAGGCCGGGAACTTCACCGGCATGAAGGCGTGAACCTCCACGCCGGCGTCGCGCATGCGCTCATAGAAATCGGTCTTCACCTTCCAGTTTCCCACGTCGTCGTAGATAACCCTTACCTCCACGCCCCTGCGGGCATGGCTTATCAGGGCATCGGCAATGAGGTTGCCCAGGGCGTCGTCGTTGAAGATGTAGCTGTCGATGTGGATGTGGTGGCGCGCGCCGGCCATGTCGCGCAAGAGGGAATGAAAGAAGGCGTAGCCGTCGGTGAAGATGTCCACCTGGTTGTCCTTGAAGGGCATGGCACCGTTTTGCTTCATAAACAAACTGAGAAGCGCGCGGTATTCCTCGGGCACCTGGAGGTCGGCCTGCTCCTCATATTCAAACATGGAGCGCTTGGCCAGCTGGTTGAGCGATTGCTGGGAGATGAGGCGCTCCTTGCGCGTGTTTTGCCCGAAGAAGAAATAAAGGATGATTCCCACCACCGGCACAAAAAAAAGCACCATCACCCACGCCATGGTCTTGGCCGGCTGGCGGTTGTCGAGCAACACGCGGGCCACGGTGCCGACAACGGCCAGCACATAGACGGTGATGATGAGCCAGTGGACGTAAATCATTTAAACCCTGCAAGTTTATGGGTTTGCAACGACAATCGCCACTTGGGGTGGCTTTTGATGTATTCCACGCAATCCATAACAAGGCGGCGGTTTTCTTCGGGGTCGCCGGTGTCGCAGGGTTGCAGGAAATAGTGGTCGGCCAGGATGTCGGAGGGTATGACCATGCCCGGTAGGAACACCATTTTCAGTTCGTTGCACCGTTTCACCACACCGTGGCTCTTGGGCGAAAGGGTAATCCAATCGACGTTTTGCGGCAGGGGCAGCGTGCCGTTGGTTTCCATGGCCACGGTAAACGCCGCCTGGTGGAGGGCGTCAATCAGTTCGTCGTCGGCCTGAAGGGAAGGCTCGCCGCCCGTAAGCACCACGAAGCGTGCCGCGAAACGGCTTACGGCCTCCACGATTTCCGCGGCCGTCATTTTCCGGAAGGCGGAAAAGTCGGTGTCGCAAAACGGACAACGCAGGTTGCACCCGCTAAATCGCACGAAGGCCGCCGCACGGCCGGTGTGGTAGCCCTCGCCCTGGAGCGAGTAGAAAATGTCATTCACGCGATAGGTTTTCATCCTTGCTGGCCTGTTTGGGGGTTAAGTCTTGCATGAAGGCATTGCCGAAAGGCTCAGGGTTCCGCGATTTCGTCAACCACGTAGGCGGCCACGTTGCCCTCGCTCTCCTGCACTTCGGCCTTGTAGCATTGGGGCACCTGCTCGGCACACCACCGCGCAATGTTCTCGGCGGTGGGGTTGAAGGGCAGCACGTCGTTGAGAATCTGATGGTCGAGCACGCTTTCTATGCGGCGCTTCACCTCGGCAAAGTCCACCACCATGCCGTTGGCATCGAGTTCGCGGGCACGGCAATAGATAGTGATAATCCAATTGTGGCCGTGCAGGCGGCAGCACTTGCTCTCGTAGTCGAGGTCAAGGCGGTGGGCGGCCGATATTTCCAGGGTCTTCTTGATGTAATACACGTTTATTTGGAATTTGTAATAAAGGGTTAGAAATGAGCAAATGGCAGGCGGGGCGCGGTCATACCACGATGTTGCTTCCGAGTTTTTTGGCCATGTTGTTTCTTATGAGCTGCATGTCCTTGTATTGGCTCATCAGTTCCATCATGCGTGCCATGTCGTTTCCGGCCTGGCTGATTTGCCTTTGCAACGACTTCAATTGGTGCTCCACATAGTCGAGCCTGAAGTCGAGGACGAGGCGTTCCACCTGCGCCCTGAGCTGCTCTTCGTCGAGGCTGAATTGCAGGCTTTTGCTGAGCTGCACCCGGTCTTCCACCATCTCCACGGCCAGCCGGCTGATGTCCATGTCGGCATGGCGGGTGAAATATGTGGCGGATTTGAACGAAGGGTCTGCCGACATGTCGGCGGCTTCTTGCAACACGCGGTTGTAGATGGGCAAGCTGAAGGCCAGCCCGTCGGCGCCCAGGTCATAGCTGACGTATTGCGCCACGGTGAGGTTGACGTGCTGCCCGTCGTCGGTTTCCACGTCGCGGTAGATGATTGCTTCGCCATGGCGGATGATGGCCTGCATGAGCATGCGCTCCACTTGTGATGCCTGCACCATGGGCGCAGCCGGTTGCAAGGGCGGCGCACCGGGATTGGCGGGCACGGCGGCGGTGGGCGACGGCTGCACCTGGTCACCGCGGGCGGCCCGTTCACGCTCGCGCTCGTCGTCGCGCCGACGTTGCTCCATGTTTCCGCGTATCATCTGGTTCATGGTTGAAATGAGGGTGGCCTCGTTCCAGCCCAGGCGTTGCGCACAATCGGTGAGGTAGGTGGCCCTTACAATCTGGTCGGGAATGACGCTGATGCTTCTCACAATGCTGTTGACGGCCTCGGCGCGCTTGATGGGGTCGGTCACTCCGCGCAACATGAGGTCGGCCTTGAACTGGATGAAATCGGTC
>JAFVHN010000117.1 GCA_017474515.1 Prevotella sp.
ATGGGCGCACGGCAGCGGAACTGATTGTGGATAGAGCGGACGCAGAAAAGGAACATATGGGACTTACCACTTGGGAAAACGCTCCTGACGGGAAGATTGTAAAGACAGATGTGTCAATTGCCAAGAACTATCTAAAACAGATGGAGCTGGAGGATATGGGGCGTATCGTAACCGCCGTTTTGGAGTTTGCTGAAAGTCGTGCCAAACGACATATCCCTATGACGATGGAAGATTGGGCTAAGCGTATAGATGCTTATCTGAGCAGTGACGAACGCCCATTGCTTGACAATGCAGGTAGCGTAAGCCATGAAGAGGCAGTGCTACACGCTGAGACTGAGTTTGAGAAATATCGCATCGTTCAAGATCGTTTGTTCCAGAGCGACTTTGATAAGTATTTAGGTGAGTTACCTTTTGATGGAGAGTAAAATTCCCAGTGCCACATACCATTTCGGTAGAAGGACGTAGCCTAATACGCACTTTTCTAGCAGGTGCCACAAAAGATGCCGCAGTCTGCTTGGTGAGCGAAGAGCAAGCTCAGAACAAAAAGATGTGAATAGTTTTGGTTCATTCAAAAAAAATGATTACCTTTGAGACGATGTCTCGAAGTTACTCACGTTCGAAAATACTCAAATAAATTTGGTATTTTGCTCACTTATTCGTAACTTTGCACCCGATGATGAGTCATAAAACGGCTGATGGCTCATTGTCGGGTGTTCTTTGATGCAGTTTATAGCAGAATGCGGAATTGAGTACGGTCTCCAATTCGTAACCCAGTTTTTCCTCAATCCCCTAAACTGCCTTTATACAAAGAAGAGCTGCGATTTCTTCCAAAGTTACGAAAAATCGAGAGCAGAACAAAAAGAACCCGTTCTTTTTTATGCCGATACCCAAAATGCGATGGGGATGTTGTTTGACTGTACCTCTGATAATATTAGTGTTCATTTGCAGAACATCTATGATACGGACAAACTAAAAAAGGAGGCAACTACCGAGAAAGTTTCGGTAGTTCGACGTGAAGGAAACAGGAATGTCAACCGCATGCATTTTGGGCGGGAAGAGACACAAATGTTAATTTAGTACTCTGCGGATGTACCATTCGTACATTGCGGATGTACCATTCGTACATCGGCAGTGTACCATTTTTGAATTTCAGTCGGTTTGCCTGCTTTAGGATACTTATTTTAATAGAAAATTTTGGGGCTACATTTTTTTTCATCACAAAAAGTTTGCATTTCAACTAAATATTCGTATATTTGCAACCGACTTAGCGTAGCCTACGGGTATGCGGGTCATATTTTTGTTAGAAAAGGACGTTTACGACGTTATCTTCTACATCTGAATCTCGCAAATTCAAGCATCAGAAGAAACGCAACCGGAACGTCCATGTTGGGGATTTTATGCCCTATCCGCACCTTGTTTTATGCAAGGTGCGGTGTAGGTGTATAATATTTCGGACGTGGGCTATCACGAGTTGTTTATCCTGATGCGAGGCATTGCGAGAGCCCAGATGTGGGATAAACAAGTAGTTGAGACTCCCACGTCTTTTTATTTTAACTTTTTCCCGCCATTGTGATTTGGGAGTTGTCCATGGCATGAACATTATTATATTATGCGTTGGAAAACTATCACCGATGCCATTTTCAGGTATTACAAGTCAACCTGGCCCTTTATCCTTACTTTCGTCTTGCTGATTGGTTATAATTGCATTGAAGGCACTGTGTCATTTATTACGAAGAACACGATGGAAGATATGGCAAATGCTTCTATCTATTATTTTTTTAGTAAAGTGTGTTTCGTTTTCTTTCTCGCAAGTATAACTTCCGCTTTGTTGTTTCTTCGTTGGAAACGCCCGGTGAAATTTACACTTTACTTTATTATTATTTTTCTCTTTTTCCTGCAAAGGTTTCTCATTTCTAATTTTGACTGTCAAATTGGGCCGGAGGTAGCATTGTTGATTTATGAGACAAACTCTGTCGAAGCCAGTGGGTTTCTTTCAACTTTTGCATTCTGTCCAGCCACAATTAAGTGTTATTTACAAGTTGCGATGGTTATTCTTTTTATTGTTTTCCTTGAATTCATTGGAAAGAAACAGGCGCGTTTACATCTTCCGCGTGTCTTTAAAGTTGTTGTTTCTTTGCTTTGTTTCATGATGTTCTCAATAGGGGGTATTCATTCAAAAGTGTATTTGCGGCTTTTTAATTGCAATGATATGGAGGAGCTCGCCCGATGGCAAGGAAGTGAGAGAACAAGATTTTCCGATTTGGTGACGAAAGTGATGTACTCAATAGAAGGACTGAGGATTACCGGCAATGAGATAAAACGTGCCAGCGATGTCATCTTAAAATACCATGATAGTCCTGTTTCATGCGTTTCTGAAGATTCACTCAACGTGGTGTTTGTCATTGGCGAATCCTGTATTTTGAACCACATGAGCGTCTATGGCTATCCTCACGACACGAATCCTTGCATGATGAGGGAAAAAGAAAAAGGGAATCTGTTTCTTTTTTCAGATGTCGTCTCGCCTTATCAGAAAACTAGTCCGACAATCAAAAACTTGTTAAGTTGCAATTCCATGTCTGATGGTGAGAACTGGTCAGATTATCCATATCTACCATATTTGTTTAAGAAAGCAGGTTATAACATTTTTTTCTGGGACAACCAACGGGATATGGTAAAAGGTTCAGGCCAAGCGTTATCGCTCAATTCATTTGTTTACAATAAGAAGATAACGCCTGTTTATGACAAGGTTAACGATGTCTGTTTTAGTTATGATGATGAACTGATATCTTCTTTTATAAAATCTTTTTCTCTATCGGCAGGTGGAAAATATAATTTTGTAATGTTTCATTTATTGGGACAGCATCTACCATCACGCACCTATTATCCAAACAACGGAAAATATGATTATTTCATTGTTGACAGCATTCAAAGAAATGAAAAATGGATAACCGTGGAAAAGAAGCAATATATAGCTGAGTTTGACAATGCCACAAGGTATAATGACATGGTACTGGGTAAAATGTTTGACTACTTCAGAAACACAAGAACTGTTATTCTCTATCTTTCAGACCATGGGGAGGAGGTTTACGATTACCGTGATACCATGGGCCGACGTATTGACACAGAACACATCACCAAGGAAGTCATTGATTACCAGTTCCGCGTACCGTTCATGATATGGATTTCCGACAGCTACCGCGAGAGTTTCCCACAAATAATTGACTTGATGAAAAAGGGTGCAGCAAGGAAATTCATGACCGACAACACCTACAACGTTCTTTTCCATTTGGGTTTCATAAAAACAGAATTCTATAGGAGCACTCACGACATTCTCAGTGAAGACTTCGTGCCCGCCAAACGTTTGCTGTTGGGAAAGACCGACTGTGACAGTATTATTAATGAAAAATAATAGCTTTTAATCAAACCATAAGAATTAAAACTTCCACCTGACCTGCAAGTCGAGGTCGGTGGCTGAGGAATGGTTGATTTGCTGGAGGCCCGACCCCATGGTGCTGCGGTCGAAGTAGTTGATGGTGGCTAGCCGCGCCTGAAGCACAAGGCGCGACGAGGGCTTTGCCGAGGCCAGGAACAAATAGCGCAGCCCCTGCCCGTAGAAAGCCGGAAAATTGAAGGTGTAGAGCATGCCGCGCTCGTAGGTGTAGATGCGGCTGTCGTAGTCGTCGGTGTGGAAATATCCGCAACTGGCACTCACGGTGACCGCCTTCGTGATGTTCGCCGACACGTGTTGCGAAAGCATCCACCCGCGGCTCCATCCTTGCTGACCGGCGGCCGACAGGTCGGCCTGGGTGCGCAGTGAGAGGCGGTTCGCTTGGTGCTCCACGGCAAGGCGGAGGCGGTGCTCCTTCCTGTAGGCCAGCGACGTCTTGTCGTCATTGTCTTTCTGCTTCATCCGGAAACGGTAGCGGGCGGCCAAGGCCCAGTTGCCTTTTTTATAACTGATGTTCAGACAGTTGTCGAAAGCCCGCGAAGCCCTTGACACCTGGTATTTGGGCCAGGGGAACCAGGCGATGTCGCTATAGGCATTCACGGTGAGGCTTCTCATCGGCGACCATGTGGCCCCCAGGCACAGGCCGCTCTCGTTTTTCACGCTTCCGCCTTCGCTGAACGCCTTGGCAAAGAGGGCGTTGTAACGCTTGCCGTAAAACCGCTGAAGGGCGGTAAGGGTGAGCTCGTCGGAAAGCCGCACATGAAGGGCGTGGATGGTGGCCAGGTTGAAAGACTTGTCGAAAGCCGTTTCGCCACGCAACGAAAAGCGGGCGGTGGTGTAACCGTAGTCGGCACTGAAATTCACAAATTGCCGGCCCACGGGGTAAAAGTGCCTGTAAATGACCGACGTATCGGGGCTGAGGGGGCGGTTGAGCGATGTATAAACGACGGTGGCCCCGGCATGAAGGCCGTGGCCCGAGAACCCGAGGTGTGTGCCGGCGGCCAGCTGGCGGGTGTTGTTTTTCTTCGCCATCTCGGTGGCACTGCGGTGATAGCCGGACTGGAGGAGGGTGGTGACGGCGTCGGAATTGCTCACCGGCGTGGCGTCGAGGGCGCGATAGGAAAGGAAGGGTGAGAGCTGTAGGTGGCGGCTGAGCCGGAACGTGGCGGCCAAGCCCTGGAAATGGTTATACGACATGGTGGAGGCATGGGGGCGAAAGGCGCTGCCGGTGCGGCCGACGGCATTGAAAAGCGAGGTCTTGCCCATCACCATGTCGTTGTTGACCACCAGTCCCATGCCGAAGCCGGCCTTGTATTTTCCTGCAATGAGCGTGGCGACGGGGCCGAGGTCTTTCAATTGAAGATAAAATGAATAGAAGTCGTAGCCCAGGCGGTTTTTGTTGGCAAAAAAGGGCTCACCGGCATCTTGTGCGGCCACAAAACCGGCCCGCAGGTGATTGGTGGCCTGAAGCCTGTACCTGATGTTGTGTTTGTAGGGGTAGCCCAAGTAGCCGTTTTGGTCGCCCCGGCGCTCGTAAAACGGAATCTTGGCGGTAGCGAGCAACTGGTGGCGGGCGTATTTCAACCATTGGCCGAGATGTTGCTTCGGGGCGGGCGTTTCGGGACCAATGACGACGAACTGCCTCAGCAACTGTTGTTTATAGTAGTCCAAGCCCTCAATCATGGCCAGCTCGCCCAAGGTTTTCAACGGGGCATAACGGTCCACATAAGCGCAGATATTCTCAATGTCGGTGGGCGAGAGGAAAGGCACCTGTTCCCAGTCCTCGCGCCGCGACTGGTTGATGTTGATGGGGTTTTGTGTCAGTTCCGACAAAAGCTCATGCAGGCTGGCGGGCAGATCCTCATCTGCCTCGTCAGCCTGCATGTAGTCTTCCATCAGTTCCTCCCAGTCGGTCTGCGCATGGGCCAGGCCGAAGGGCAACAACAACGCTGCCAATAGGAGAAGCCTTGCCACGTGTCGCATGCGAGGGGGGGAATGATGACGAAGGGCGGTGTTGGCGGTTATTTCCAGCCCTGCGTCCAATGGTCCACTGGAATGTTGGCATAGTCGGCGGGAGCCTCGTGGACATTGGTGTCAACATTGTCCTTGCCGAGCAGGAACTTGTCGATATATGCCGCCACGTGGCGGGCCTGCGTCTGGGTGAACATGCAATGGGGATGTCCGCCCTCTATACAATAGCCGATGCGGTCGGCAATGTTGAAATGCTGCCACACCTTCTGGGCGGCGTTCACCGAAACGTATGCCGATGGGTCGGAAAGCCACGGATAGTCGGTATTTCCGAGCACAAGGATGGCACGGGGACAGATGGCCGTCACCAGTTCGTGATGGTCGTAGGGCAGGAATTTCACGCTGTCGCCGCCGTAGTTGTCCTTCAGTTGCTGGAGGAACCAGTTATAGTCGGTGTTGTCGATGGCCTCCACCTGAGGTTTCTCACTCTGGCTGTTGATGTGGTAAGAATAGCGCCATGTGGCCACGCCTCCCCCACCCGACTCCTGGGCGATGGTGAGGGCGATGCGCTCGTCGAGGGCACCGGCAAAGAGAGCCATTTTCCCGGCGAAGGAGCATCCGCAAATGCCCAGGCGGCCGGTATCGATTTTTGTCACTTCGGGACCGAGAATCTGAAGGGCATCGATAAAGCGGCTTACACCCCAGGCCCACTCGCTATAGGCGCCGTTCTGCTGGTAATAGGGATAGAGGCGGTCGAAAGGATAGTTGCCGCGACCTGCTGCTCCGCCAAATTGCGTATAGCTGTTGACCTGCTGGAACTGATATTCCAAAATGGCAACGGGACGGGTGGACATCAAGGAGTCGGGGATGGTGCTGCGCGAAATGGCAATGATAAGCGGGAAGGGGCCGCTCCCGACCTTCGGGTATCGGATGGTGGCGTTCAAGGTGAGGGTGTCTTCAAAATGCCACACGCTGACACTGAGGCGGTTACCGACGAGGCGGGCAGAGATGTTCTCGCGCGGCACGACGGGCTTCACGCCGATTTCATAATGTTGCAATTCCTGAACTATCTCGCCACGGCGGCGCTGCCACTGAGCAAAGGTCTTCACGCGGGCCGAACCGTCGGAGAAAAGGAAGGGGTCGGTAAGGGTTTCCAAGGCCTGCGAATGGGCAACGTCGGGGAATGGGGGCAACACGTCGGGAGCCGTATTTTCTACAGGAAAGCTTACGGGAAGCGACTGCTGGGCACCTGCCGACAGGCAATAAAGGGCGCTGCAAAGAAGGAATGACTTGAGGTTCATGTTTTTTGGTTGTTTGGGAAAGGGGAATTTGGAATCACTCTACACTTAAAAGCCAATTTTTCCGCTTCTCATTCTCCATCCGTAGCAGAGCACGACGGCAAAACAAATAAGCGGAATGATGAACGACGCATTGACGGCGGGGAACGACGTGCCGACGGTCTTACAATCAATAATCATGGCCTGTACCGGAGGAAGCAACGAACCGCCGAGAATGGACATGATGAGCGGTGCCGCACCCAGCTTGGCCTCGCGGCCCAATGGAGCAAGGGCAAGGCCGTAGATAGTTGGGAACATGAGCGACATGGTGCCGCTGACGGCCACTAAGCAATACAATCCGAGACGGCCCTGAAGGAAGATGACCCCAAGTGAAAACACAATGGCAATGGCGGCAAAAATAGCCAACAAGCGTGCCGGACGCACATATTTCATTAGGAAAGTGGCCACAAAGCGGCAAATGATGAACAACAACATGGCGGCAATGTTGAAGCGCTGCGACAGCACTTCGGCCTCCTGCTCGGCCATTCCTTCGTTCATAAACACCCGCGTGCCGTACTGAATAATGAAGGTCCAGCAGCATATCTGCGCCCCCACATAGAAGAACTGAGCCACCACGCCCTCGCGGTAGAAAGCCTTGCGGAACAACGAGCGAAGTCCGGCACCCACCGACAATTTTCCGTCCTCACCGTCAGACGACGTGCCGGAGGGCATCTTCGTAATGGCAATGAGCACAAACAAAAGAAGAATGATGACGGCAATGGAAAGATAAGGCTGGATGAGCACATGAAGGTCGGACTGCTTGACGGCCTCAAATTGCTCGGGCGACAGGCTGAGGCGCTCCTCCGTTGAGAGCGGCGACAACCGCGCCTGAATGAAGTTCATGGCCACAAACATGCCGAGAATGCTGCCACAGGGATTGAAGCACTGAGCAAAATTCAGGCGGCGCGTGGCCGTGGCCTCATCGCCCATGGCAAGGATGTAGGGGTTGCAGGTTGTTTCAAGAAACGACAACCCGCAGGTCATCACGAAATAAGCCACCAGGAAAGGATAATAAAGCCCCGTGGTCTTGGCCGGAAAGAACAGGAGCGCACCAATGGCATAGAGGGCAAGCCCCATGAGCACGCCGGCTTTGTAGGAATACTTGCGGATGAACAGGGCTGCGGGGAAGGCCATGGCGAAATAGCCGCCATAGAAAGCCACCTGGACAAGGGCGCCCTCGGTGACGTTCATGCGGAAAATTTTGGAAAAAGCCTTCACCATCGGGTTGGTGATGTCGTTGGCAAAACCCCAGGCGGCAAAGCAAAGGGTGACAAGCACGAAGGGCAGTATTTTCTTGAAATTCATGATAAATAATTATTTAAGTTCTGAGTTCTGAGGTCTAAGTTCATACGCCAAACGACCAATCCGCCAAAAACGGGTCACTTTATTTCGGCAAACTGCTTAATGCGCTGTTCCTCAGAGAGTTTGCAAATAAGCAACCGCCCGTCTTGTTCGGCAACGATATATCCGTCGAGGCCCTGCACAACCACTTGTTCCATGCCCAGCGTGTGGACAATGCAGTTGTGGGAGTCGTAAAGGCTGACCCCCTCGCCCATCACGGAGTTGCCGTAGAGGTCGTGGTGAGTCTGGGCAAGCAACGAGCCCCACGTTCCCAGGTCGCTCCATCCGAAGTCCGCCGGGCACACGAAGATTTCCTCGGCTTTCTCCATGATGGCATAGTCCACCGAAATGCTCTCGCACTCGGGGAAGCGGCGGTTGATTTCCTCCTGCTCGGCGGACGTGCCGTAGAGGGGGAGCATCTTCTCGAAAATGTTGCTCATGGCGGGCTGGTAAACGCGGAAGGCATTGACGATGGTCGATACGCTCCAAATGAAGATGCCGGCGTTCCAGAAGAAACTCTTGTCGCGAAGGTATTGCCGTGCCGTCTCCAGGTCGGGTTTCTCGCGGAAACGCTCCACGCGGTAAATCTCCTTGCAACGCTGGCTATAAGCCGTCAGGTCGGCCTGAATGTAGCCGTAGCCCGTCTCGGGGCGCGTGGGTTTCATGCCCAGGGTGACGATGGCGTCGGTCTCACTCGTGAACTTCATGCACTGTGCCACCACGCGGCGGAACTCCGCCTCGTTGGTCACGATGTGGTCGCTCGGCGTCACCACCACGTTGGCTTTCGGGTTCTGCGCCTTGATGCGCCAGCTCACGTAGCAGATGCACGGCGCCGTATTGCGGCGGCAAGGCTCACAAAGGATGTTCTGGCGCGGCACTTCGGGCAACTGCTCCTGCACAATGTCGGCATAGCGCTGGTTGGTCACCACCCACACATTCTCGGGCTCCACAAGGCCGCTGAAACGTTGGAAAGTGAGCTGGATGAGCGACTGCCCCACACCCAGCACGTCGATAAACTGCTTGGGCTTTTGCTCCGTACTCATCGGCCAGAAACGGCTTCCTACACCACCGGCCATAATGACGAGATGATTGTATTTGCTTGCCATCTACAAAGCTTGTTTGGTTGATTGTGAATGAATGTTGAAAAATATTCAGCAAAGATACGAAATTAACCTAATACAAGCATCCAAAATTCTAAGAATTTACTTTTTTTAACGCGGTTGCGGTCAAAATACGACCCTGCTACCATGAAGTGCTTATTTCTTAACAAAAGAGGGAATGCATCATACGCCCCCTCTTTCTACATGGTTATCAAATAATGCTTTTTATTCTCCTGTTGTTTTTGAAAGATTTCCATCATCATCAACGTGAACACCCAACTTGTACGTTTCTTGGCAAATCTGATTTATAAAACGTTCTACCTGTTCCGATCCTTGGTAACCACTTGATATGAACGGATTATTAAATCCTTCCAGATGATAAACGTCTTCTCCACTTTTAAATAAACCGCGATCATGGTAAATTGAAACAGCATTACATAAGATTATGCCCATGAAAAAGTATAGTTTATTATCATCGATTTGGACATTAGGTGTTCTCTCAAAAGACACAGTGAAATATTCGCTAACATTGAAATCATCATACCGAACCACATTGTTCCACCACAGACCATCAATATTAAGTTTGAGAGAATTACTTGTCGTTGATATATTAAAACCTTCAGGGGGTGTTTTATTCCACCCGTTATCAGAAAATCTAATAGTTACTTCACGTCCATTATTTTCCTTATAAGTAACAACAGGTGTCACAAAATTCAACAAATCGTCCGAGCAGAAGACCGCATTTTCAAACTTAACTTCATAAGAATCATTGCATGAAGAAAGCGTCAAAATGGCAGATAAAAGCAACATAACATTAAATAGTCTCTTCATTGTATTATACACTAATCCGTGTCGTGCGCAACTTTTAAAACAAACAATTGTTATAAGTTAATAAGAGGATTTCTCAACTTTCAAAATCCCATCGTGAGCGATTATCAGTTCGAAATGGTCCTCGGTTGAGGCGAGGGTGGAAAGGTTGGTGGGAAGGTCGGCCTTTTTCACAGTGTCTTCCTCATATAGCAAGGTTTTATTCGTGCCAGTGTAGGGATGTACACCATCGGGGGCATAAGTTATGGCGTTGCCCCAGGCAAGTGAGCGGAAGAAGTCGTATTCTGTTTTCTCCGGCGGTGTCTGGGTTTTCTGTATGTATTTAACAGTGAAAGGATAAGTGGTGTCAATGCGACTGTAATAGAGTTTTGCTGAAAAACGGTAGTCAAGCAGTATTTCTTCCTCAGAAACCTTCGTCCATCCCTCTTCAAAGATTTCGTGGTCTGACTCGCGCGTCTTTCCCTCTGCGTTCTGATAGACATACTTGGTGTAGCTTTCTGAGGTCCACTGGTCGTCGGTCAGCGTAACTATGTGCTTTGTGCTGTTCCCGTCGGTGTAGTTCAGCTGCAGGCTGAAGAAGTCAAGCAGGTCGGGGGAAACCATCATTATCCATGTCACTTCCGCCGACGCCTTCAAGGCTTTGGCTTGCACCGTCTTTGTGGCCGACAATTTATATTCAACGTCTTTGGTTTTACTATCATACACAGCTTTCAGTATCAGGGGCATGTCCTTTGAGTAGACCGTATTTCTGCTATCGGTCCTATCGTCGGGCACTACATAGATGCTGTCTTTAACTCTGACCAATGGCTCACAGCTCACGGTGAACACGAAATCCTTGTACTCACTGCTGGGGGTGAATGCCACTTTCAGTGTGTCGCCCGCCATCAGTTCGGCATTGTCGTGGACTACAGTGCCGTCTGCCGACAGGTTAGTAATGGTGAACGTGCCTGCGTCAGCATTTTCTATTACCGGCACATCATCGTCGTCACAGCTGACCGTCATCAACGATACTGCAGCCAACAATCCCACGGGCAGGAGCAATTTCATCACTCCCGGCCTTGAAAAAAGACTATTCCTTGCTTTCATTTCTTCTTGGGTATTAATAAGTTTCAGGGGTCAGCGTTGGCGTCTGAACATAAAAAGAAGGCGTAGGAGCCTACGTTGAATGCTTGTCAGAGAACCACAGGTCTTCACACTACCTAAGCAACACTAAACAAGCAGCACGTTGGGCCTACGCCTGTACAATAATATCCCTAAAAGATGCTCCGTGTCCGGTCTACCGGAATGAGGTGCAGATTGCTGGCCTGCAACCAGACCGGAAGGCCGGAAGCCCTTCATGTCAGAAAGGGCTTGCCGAACCTTTTCGGCCCAACGTGCACATTTCTTAGAGAAACGTACCACATAAGCATTTTGTGCTGTCTGCCGCGTTGTGCTTTACGAGGGTGTGAAGTTCGTGGTTCACGACGACAGACGCTTTAATAAACGCCTTTCCCATTTCTGAGAAAACCGATGCCACAGACAGGTTGACTGCCAAAGGACAACGTCCCTGCAAATATATGAAAAAAAACAATGATGACAATAGCAAACGTTCCGATTTAATATAAATTAACGTGTCAGAATGCTTTTTTTTCATTTCAAAGAGTGAAAGGCACATTTTTATTTTGCTCTTATCCCAATTATCCGTATTTTTGCAGAAAAAATAAATTACAACAAAATAACACAATCATTATGGAAGAATCATTTGATGCAAAGAAAGTGAAGGAACGCGTGGTCCAGTGGATCAGGGACTGGTTTGAAGAGAACGGGCGCGGCTGTAATGCCGTCATCGGCATCTCGGGAGGCAAGGACAGCAGCGTGGTGGCCGCCCTGTGCGCCGAGGCGCTGGGCCGCGACCGCGTCATCGGCGTCACCATGCCCAACGGCGTGCAGAAGGACATTGCCGACAGCATGAAACTCATTGAGCATCTGGGCATTCGCTACTGCAACGTGAACATTGGCGACACCTATCAGGCACTGATGGCCGCGGTGAAAGAACAACTGGCGACGCTCGGCAAAGAGGTGTCGGACCAGACCGTCATCAACATGCCGCCACGCCTCCGCATGACGACGCTCTACGCGGTGTCGCAATCGATGAACGGCCGCGTGGCCAACACCTGCAACCTTTCGGAAGACTGGGTGGGCTATTCCACGCGCTACGGCGACGCCGCCGGCGACTTCTCGCCGCTGGGCGGGCTCACCGTCAGGGAAGTGATTGCCGTGGGCATGGAACTGGGCCTGCCGCGCGAACTGGTGGTGAAGACGCCCTCCGACGGGCTCTGCGGAAAGACCGACGAGGACAACCTGGGCTTCACCTACGCCGTGCTCGACCATTACATCCGCACGGGCGAGTGCGACGACCCGGAGGTGAAGGCACGCATTGACGACAAGCACGTGAAGAACCTGTTCAAACTCAAGCCCATACCGCATTTTGAACCTTGACAGGCCACAAAAAAACACCTACTTGATGTAGTTCAGGAGTTACAGGAGTTCAGGAGTTCAGACAATACTTCCAACTCCTTAAAAGTGAAGAGTGAAAAGTGAAAAGTGAAAAATTTGCTGCCGCCATTGAAAAAGGGAAAAGCGAAAAGTGAAAAGTGAAAAGTGAAAAATTTGCTGCCGCCATTGAAAAAGTGAAGAGTGAAAAGTGAAAAATTTGCTGCCGCCATTGAAAAAGGGAAAAGGGAAAAGTGAAAAGTGAAAAAATTGCTGCCGCCATTGAAAAAGGGAAAAGTGAAAAGTGAAAAGTGAAAAATTTGCTGCCGCCATTGAAAAAGGGAAAAGTGAAAAGTGAAGAGTGAAAAATTTGCTGCCGCCATTGAAAAAGGGAAAAGTGAAAAGTGAAAAATTTGCTGCCGCCATTGAAAAAGGGAAAAGTGAAAAGTGAAAAGTGAAAAAATTGCTGCCGCCATTGAAAAAGTGAAAAGTTGGAAAATTGAAATATTGAAAAAGGGAAAAAGGCTGCCGCCAGAACTATCGTCTGAACTCCTGAACTCCCGAACTCCTGAACTACTAATAACTCCAACAAATCAGATTATCAATAATAAATGAAAAAGGTATTATTAGCGATTGCAGTGCTGTTCCTGATGGCATCCTGCACACAAAACAAGCCCTCGGAGGCTGAGAACAACCAGGAACCGGCCGCCCAGACGGAGGCCGCCGACAGTATTAACCCTCAAACAAAACAAGCAAACATGGAAGAAGTGCAAGCCTACCTGAAAGAGTGCAAAACGTTCTTCATTGCCACCGTCGATGGCGACCAGCCCCGTGTGCGTGCCTTCGGCGTGTCGGAGATTATCAACGGCCACCTGTACATCATGACGGGCAAGGTGAAGGATGTCTATAAGCAGATGGCAAAGAACGGGAAGTTTGAAATCTGCGCCTTGAAGCCCTCGGGAAGCGAGTGGATGCGCCTGAGCGGAACGCTGGTCAACGACGAGACGCTGGCCGTGAAGGAGGAATTTCTGAACCGGAACGAGGGCCTGAAGTCGATGTACAAGGCCGACGACGACAACATGGCCGTGCTCTACATCACCAATGCCACCGCCCGTTTCTGCTCGTTCACGGAGCCGGAAAGAAAGGTGAATTTCTAATGTTCACTTATATATCTTAAGTTGATGTAGTTCGGGAGTTCAGGAGTTTAGGAGTTCAGACAATACTTTCAACTCCTTAATCAAGCTCACTTTTGTTTTGGAGTTTAGGAGTTCAAGTTTCTCATTCGCTCAACTTCTTGGAGTTACAGGAGTTCAGAAGTTACAGGAGTTCAGACAATAGTTCTAAAGGCTCCCTTTTCGTCAGTTTGCAGAGGCGGAAGTATTGTCTGAACTCCTGTAACTTCTGTAACTCCTGAACTACA
>JAFVHN010000118.1 GCA_017474515.1 Prevotella sp.
CCGCCCTTGTAGCAGCTCCATGTCTTGGCATAGTCGATGCCTAAGAGCTTGCCTTTCAGCGCAATGTCGGTTTTCGTGAGGTCGGTGAAAGGTGCCAGCAGACGGATGCCGGGATAGGTACCGGTGCGCATGGCCTCGCTCATGGCCTCCACAAACTCCGGTCGGCAGTCGGGATAAATGGCATGATCACCGCCATGATTGGCCATCATGACGTATTTCAAGCCTCGGCTTTCGGCCATTCCCGCCGCTATGGCCAGCATAATGCCGTTGCGGAAGGGCACCACCGTTGAACGCATGTTGTCGTCGGCATAGTGGCCTTCGGGAATGGCGTCGGCCCCTTGCAACAAAGAGCTGTTGAAATAGCGGCTCATAAAGTCGAGGGGAATGATTAAATGCTCCACGCCCAGCTGTTGGCAATGCCACTGGGCAAAAGGAATTTCGCGGGCGTTGTGGTTGCTTCCGTAGTCGAAGGAAATGGCGAGAGCGATGCGCTCCTGCTGGTCGTAGAGCAGCGTGGTGCTGTCCATGCCGCCGCTGAGGATGAGAACAGAATCTTTTTCCATTGTTAGTCAAGGGGTTGTAGGGGTGAGTTAATAGTTCCGACACTTGGAAACGTCGGCTCCTTTGAGCGACGGCGCTTATTGGCGACGGCGCTCTAATGTTCCAACGGTTTATGGGGTGGGCAGTGGCCGGAAAATGGCCGTCCAACCGCCTCCGGGAGCCATTTCAATGGTCAAGGCTTGTGCGGAGGTCACCCGTTCTTCGGAATGACGATAGTCGGAAGCGTCTTTCCGGGCGTTGATGCCATCGGCAAACACATCGGCATTGTAGGCTCCTGAGCCGAGAAACGAAAGATTGAGATGAAGGGTGCGCGGGGTCCAGTCGGTCATGGCGGCCACGAACCAGGTGTCGCCTTTCCTGCGGGCCAGCATGGTGTAGCCCCCAAGTTGTCCGTCGAGGGCAATGGTCTCGTCGAATGTTGTAGGCACCTGGGCGATGAAATCGGTACATTCCTGCTCCTTCATGTATTTCGACGGGCTGTCGGCCAACATTTGCAAGGGAGCTTCAAAGAGGGTGTACATGGCCATTTGGTGGACACGGGTGCCCTGGCTCATGGGGTTGTCGTTATTGCCGAAGAAGTTGGAGCGCGTGGCATTGGTCATGGCGCCGGGCGTATAGTCCATGGGACCGGCCAGCATGCGGAGATAAGGTGCCGTGACATCGTAATGGGGCTGGTCGTGGAGGGGACCGTCGCCCACGCGGGGTTCCCATTTGGAGTTTTCCAGACCTTTCACTCCCTCGAAATTAAGTACATTGGGGAAAGCGCGCTGAATGCCAAAGGGCTTCAGGCCGTGATAGTCGAGCAAGAGGTGATGGCGGGCGGCACATTCGGCAATCTGATAGGCCGAGGCGATGACTTGCTGGTCGTCGCGGTCGAAGAAGTCAACCTTGAAGCCCTTTACGCCCATGGCGGCATAGTGCTCCATGACGGTTTCGGTGGTGGCGAGCCCGTTTTCGGGGTCGTTTCCGATAAGGTTGCGCCAACTGGACCATAGGATGACGCCCACGCCTTTTTCCGCTCCGTGTGCAAGAATCCGGCGAAGGTCAATGTCGGGGTCGAGGTCTTCCATGAGCGACTCCTTTCCGCTCCATCCCTCGTCTATGATGATGTATTCCAGGTGGTTGGCAGAAGCGAAATCAATATAATACAAATAGGTGTCGGTGTTCATTCCCGACTTGAAGGGCACACCGGTGAGGTTGGTGTTGTTCCACCAATCCCAGGCCACCTTTCCGGGCTTCAGCCACGAAGCATCCTTCACCCGGCATGGCGGAGCCAGTCGTTGGGCCATGTCGCATTGCAATAGGTCGGCATCGCGACGGGTGACCACGACGGCACGCCATGGCAACTGGCGCGGACCGGAAAGCCGCGCGAGGAAAGGCTCACGCTGCAACGGCACGAGGTTCAACCTGTCGAAGCCGCCTATGGTTTGCGAAGCCGGCAGGGGGGCGAATTGCGCACGAAGGGTGTTTCCCTCGCCTTTCAGAAGCATCATTCCGGGATAATCTTCCACGCCGGCATCCATGACCACGGCTTTCACTCCGCCGGGAAGACACAAGGCCAAGGGGGTGATGGCCAGGGAATCGCGGAACATCCGCGAAAGAGGCATTTCGTCGTAGTAGGACTCAAAGGAAAAACAATAGCGCTCGTCGCTGCGGTTATCGTTGACATAAGGGATGAAGGCCTGGCAGTCATTGGCAAAACAAAACTCGGCTTCTTCGCTGTCAACACGGCTGAAGCGCTGGCTGTCAATGACAAAACGATAGGCGGCGCCATCATCGTAGGCGCGGAAAACGAGGCTTACGCCACGTCCACACGATAGCGTAAGTTCACGACAGGCATCCGTAACCTGCGACTTTTTATAAAAAGGAGTGGGGAAAGTGGTGTTGACAGAACGAAGAGCCGTCTGGCGCAAACGGCCCGAAACAGCCGGACGGCCGTCAAG
>JAFVHN010000024.1 GCA_017474515.1 Prevotella sp.
CGGACAAGAGAATAGCCTCAATACAGGCCAAAATCAACAGGAGACCAAGGGAAAAACTAAATTTCTTCACACCAAATGAGGTCTTTTTCAAACATTATACCTAACTTTGCAGCCAACTTGCACTTGCTGGTTGACTCTATACAGCAAATTTTTCACTTTTCCCTTTTCATTTTTCACTTAAAATCTTTTCACTTTTCCCTTAATTTTTCGTACCTTTGTCGCCCCTATAGAAAGAAGTGAGAGAATGAACGAGAAATATTTCTTTAATGAAGCCCAGGGCGAGTGGGACAGCTATGAGGTGAAGAAACCCCAGGAACTGCTCGATTTCCTCCTTGAGAACGTGAAAGGCTTGAGCCGCACGAAGATAAAAGCCACGCTACAGGGCCGCGGCGTGCGCGTGGATGGCAAGACGGTGACGCAGTTCAACCATCCGCTCAAGCCGGGGAGCACGGTCAGTTATAGCCGTTCGAAGCGCAACCAAGAGATATTGCGCAACCGCTATGTGAGAATTGTCTATGAGGACAAATACCTGGTGGTGGTGGAAAAGCGCCCCGGCATCCTTTCGATGCCCGCCGGTCATAAGTCGCTCAATGTGAAGTCGGTGCTCGACGATTATTTCCATAAGTCGAAACAACGTTGCCAGGCCCATGTGGTGCATCGCCTGGACCGCGACACGTCGGGGCTGATGATCTATGCCAAGGACATGCAGACGGAGCAGGCTTTGGAACATTCATGGAAAACGCTCGTCTATGACCGCCGATATGTGGCCGTGCTCTCCGGACAAGTGGAGCAGCAGGAGGGCACCGTGGCCAACTGGTTGAAAGACAATCAGGCCTATTTCACTTTCTCGAGCGAGGTGGACAACGGCGGAAAATATGCCGTCACTCATTTCTATGTGCTTGAGCGTTCGGCCCATTACTCCTTGGTGGAGTTTAAATTGGACACGGGGCGCAAGAACCAGATACGAGTGCACGCTGCCGACTTGGGACATCCCGTTTGCGGCGACACGAAATATGGCAACGGCGACGACCCCTGCGGGCGGCTGGCGCTACATGCCTTCCTGCTTTGTTTCGAGCATCCCGTAACCCATCAGCATCTTGAATTTGAGTCGCCGGCACCTGCCAGCTTCCACCACGCATTGAATAATAATGAACCCATAATAAGCGAAAAATAATGGAAGATTATACTATTTATCTGCTGGCCTTAGTGGCCGTGATTGTTGTTGTACTGGTATTAAAGAAAGTGACGAGCTGTTTGGTGAAAGCCATTGTCACTCTTATCATTGCGGCTGCCGCCTTGTACATTTACTATATGTATTACGGCGGGGCGTAGTTAGTGAAGCCCCTCAATCGGGGTGGGCTCTTAAACTTCAAACAAATAGGAAAATGAAAAAATCAATAACAATGTGCATGGCTGCGCTGATGGCATCATGTACCACGAATGTTGACATGGAACAACAAATCGACGAACTCTATGGCCGCATGACTCAGGAAGAGCGCATCGCCCAGCTGAGAAGTATGTATATGGACGACCTCTTCAATGAGCAAGGGCAGTTGGACACGACGAAATGCCGCGAGCTGATACCTTTCGGCATCGGCCATTTCTCGCAATATGCCAGCCAAAAGCCCACGGACCCCAACGTGCTGCGCGACCGCGTGGTTGCTGTTCAGGACTGGTTGATGAACCATACGCCCAGCGGCATTCCAGCCCTTTTTCATGAGGAGGTGCTCAGTGGTGTGAACACCAGCGGCGCTACCATTTATCCGCAACAAATTGGGCAGGCGTGTTCGTTCAACCCTGAACTGGCTGAGCTGAAGACGCGCCAGACAGGCATTGCCATGCGCAAGATGGGTGGCGTGCTCTCACTGTCGCCGATGGTCGATGTGTGCCGTGTGCCCAGTTTCAACCGCCTGGAAGAGTCCTACGGTGAAGATGCCTATCTCTCGGCAGTGATGGGAACAGCATTCGTGAAAGGACTTCAGCAGGGCGACCTTAGAAAAGGGGTGGGGGCATGCTCAAAACACTACCTTGGCTATGGCGGAGGCGGCGATGCCGACGAAAAAGAGCTGATGGAGGAAATTCTTTTGCCACACGAGGCCATGATCCGCGTGGCAGGCAGCAAGGCCCTCATGCCGGGCTATCATGCCGTGCATGGCACCAACTGTGTGGCTAACAGCGAAATACTTCAAGACATCCTGCGCGGATATGTGGGCTTCGATGGAATGGTGGTGAGCGATTACACCGCCATCGACCAGTTGCCCGACATGGAGAATGAGGTGCAAAAAGCCGCCGCCGCCATCAATGGCGGAAACGATGTGGACTTCCCCTTCGGCGCCAATTATCAGTATTTGCAAGAGGCCATCGACAAAGGCATTGTGAAGCCCGAAACTTTGGAAAGGGCAGTGAAGAATGTGCTTCGCTATAAATTCCGTTGCGGGTTGTTCGACAAAAATCCGTACCTCTACAGCACAGAGAAAATAGAACTCGACACTCCCGAGGAGCGGCAGACCGCCTACGACATTGCCACCCAATCAGTGGTGCTATTGGAGAACAATGGCATCTTGCCGCTGAAAAACGCGAAGAACATCCTAATCACAGGGCCTAATGCCAACTCTATGTGGGCCATGTGCGGCGACTATTCTTTCCCCGCCATGACATTCTTTTGGAAGAAAAACGAAAAAGACCTCGACCATCCACATGTGGTGACGCTGCTCGAGGGAATGAAGAAACAGGCCCCCGCCGGTCTCGACATTCTTTATTCCCGCGGTTGCGACTGGACGGAAGAGATTGAAACCAAGTATGCCGTCAGTGGTGACGAGCGGGCCTGGGAATATGAAATTTTGCACCGAAAGGTTGACTCGGGTGAAAAGGCCGACAAGCAGGAGGCCCTCAGCATGGCCGCACAAAGCGACGTGATAATAGCCGCCGTGGGCGAGAATGTCATGCTTTGTGGCGAGAACCGCGACAGGCAAGGACTTCGGCTACCCGGCAAGCAAGAACAATTTGTTGAGGAACTGCTGGCAACCGGCAAGCCCGTGGTGCTGGTCATCTTCGGAGGAAGGGCACAACTGGTGAACGGCATCGCCGAGCGTTGTGCCGCCGTCATTCAGGCCTGGTATCCCGGCGAGGAAGGCGGAAATGCCGTGGCCGACATTCTCTATGGCAAGGTGTCGCCGTCGGCAAAATTGTCGGTCAGTTATCCCAATACGGAAATCAACGAGGCCATTTGTTACAACTATTCCGACAAGCCCGACCCGCGCATCCAGTGGCCTTTCGGCTATGGTCGTACCTACACCACCTTCGAATATCAGAACCTTCAGGTGGACAAGGAGGCAACGACGGGCGACGGCTTTGTCAACCTCTCCTTCGAGGTGAAGAACACAGGCACGGTGGCCGCCGACGAGATAGCACAGGTTTATATCTCGCCCGCCGATAGCAGCCAGCAGCTGCGCCCCATTCAGCTACAGGCTTTTGCCCGTGTTTCGCTGAAACCCGGCGAAACGAAGACGGTGAAAGTGAAACTCCATACCGAGCAATTCGGCTTTTACAGCCACCAGTCGGCCCGTCAGTGGAATGTGTGTCCCGGAACTTATATTATCAAGATAGGCGCTTCGTCGGCCGATATTCGCTTACAACAGCCCGTTGTCTTGAAAGGCGAAACCTTCACCAAGCCCATCCGCGAACATTATTTCTCTGATGTGGCCTTGTAATTCAAACCTCATATCTCATAACTCAGACCTTATGCCCCAGGAACAACAAGGCACCCGTGAGCGGCAACGAACCGACATCCGTGAACCCCATCGCTATAAAGTCATTATCTATAACGATGACTTCACACCCATGGAGTTTGTAGTGAAAATTCTTATGGAGGTGTTTTTCAAAAGTCATGCCGAGGCCGAGTCGCTCATGCTCCGTGTCCACCACTCCGACAAGGCCGTGGTGGGCATCTATACCTACGACATCGCCGTTTCAAAAGTGCAAAAGGCCACGCGCATGGCCCGCGACGAGGGCTTTCCCCTGCGTCTGGGCTATGAACCCGACGGCATGAGTGATTGAAACCCTTACATTAACGCCAATATCCTAACGTTTTCTAAATGGCTGAATTAAAGAAAACCGAACGGCTCGACACCTTGCTTTCCGACGCTTTGGATTGTTGCAAGCAATATCGGCACGAATTTATTGTGCCCGAGCATATTCTTTACGCCTTGCTCCACGAGAAAGTTTTTCTTTCCGTTCTTTATTTATACAACGGTTCCCACGAACTGCTGTCGGCATTGGACAAAATTCTCAGAGACATTGAGAAAGTGCCTGAAAATGCTGAATATGTTCCAGAACCGTCGGCGCAGACCCATGAACTCTTCGAGATGGCCTGTCAGAAGGTCATCTTTAGCAGTGCCCAAGAACTCGACATCCCTCACGTCGTCACGGCCCTCATGAGCCTCCAGCAGTCGTGGGCCGCTTACCTGCTCAAGGAAGTCTTGGACGGAGAGGAAAGTGTTTTCATCAGTAACTTGATTACGGCCTACGAGATGGAGGACGACGGAATGGACGACTTTGATGAACAGGACCTTGACGACATCACCAGGGAAGAGCCGTGGCGTAGGCTCGTAACCTGTCTTAACGACAACATCGACGACCAGCACCCCCTCATTGGGCGTGAACGGGAACTTCAACGAACCATTCAGGTGCTTTGCCGCAAGGAAAAGAACAACCCCTTGCACGTGGGAGAGCCCGGCGTGGGAAAAACCGCCTTGGTCTATGGCCTTACAAGGAAAATCGAGGAGGGCGACGTGCCCCCGAGGCTTCAAGGATGCAAAGTGTTCCAGATGGAACTGGGAACGATGCTTGCCGGAACCCAGTACCGTGGCGACTTCGAAAAACGCATCAAGTCGGTCATGGACGGCGTTTCTGCACAGGGCAACGTCATTGTCTATATCGACGAAATCCATAACCTCATAGGGGCAGGCCGCACCGGCGAGGGAAGCATGGACGCCTCGAACATGTTGAAGCCCTACCTCGAAAAAGGCAATGTGCGCTTCATCGGCTCCACCACCTACGACGAATACAACCGCTTTTTTTCCAAAAGCAAGGGCATTGTGCGCCGTTTCCAGCAAATCGACATCAACGAGCCGTCCATCGACGAGGCCATCCTCATCCTGAAAGGCCTCAGGGCCACCTTTGAGGAGTTCCACGGCGTGGTTTATGAAGACCAGGCCATCGAGCATGCCGTCAGGCAGAGTGCCAAATACATCAACGAGCGCTACTTGCCCGACAAGGCCATCGACCTCATTGACGAGGCCGGTGCAGCTGTGGAAATGACCATGAACACCGAGAAGGGCATCACCAGTCCTGCGCAAGTGGTTGGAAAACAACAGATTGATGAGGTATTGCAAAAGGTGTGCAAGATAGACGCCGCCGTGCTCAAGGAGGAGGACAACAGCAACCTGGAGTCGTTGCGAAGCCGCATCGAAAGCCAGATTTTCGGACAAGACGAGGCCGTGGCACAGGTGGTGGAAGCCATCCAGATGTCGAAGGCCGGACTGACGGAAGAGGGCAAGCCGCTGGCATCGTTGCTCTTCGTGGGGCCCACCGGCGTGGGAAAAACCGAGGTGGCAAAGGTGCTGGCGCAGGAACTTGGCATACAGCTCGTAAGGTTCGACATGAGCGAATACACGGAAAAACACACCGTAGCCAAGCTCATCGGTTCCCCCGCCGGTTACGTGGGTTATGAAGATGGCGGACTGCTCACCGATGCCATCCGCAAGACACCGAACTGCGTGCTCTTGCTCGACGAGATTGAAAAGGCCCACTCCGACATCTATAACATCCTCCTTCAGGTCATGGACTATGCCGTTCTCACCGACAATAAAGGCCGGAAGTCCGACTTCCGAAATGTCGTGCTCATCATGACCAGCAATGCCGGCGCACAATATGCCGGACAGGCCATCGGCTTCGACAACAACACCACGCGCGGCGAGGCCATGATGAAACAAGTGAAGCGTCTTTTCAAGCCCGAATTTCTCAACAGGCTCTCTGCCACCGTCACGTTCCACGACATGGACATGCCCATGGCTTCCCGCATTATGGACAAGAAGCTCAGGCAGTTGCAGGCCAAGCTCGATGCCAAACACGTTGTGCTGGAGCTCGACGAGGCTGCTCGCGCCCTCTTGCTCAAAAAAGGCTTTACCAAGGAATACGGGGCCAGGGAGATGGACCGCGTCATTGCGCAGATGCTGAAAACGCCCCTCATGCGCGAAATCCTCTTCGGCTCACTAAAAGACGGCGGCACTGCCCATTTCGTGGTCAATGAAAAAGAAGAGATGGTTATTTGTAGTGAAGAGTGATAAAGAAAAGTGAAAAGTGAAAAGTGAAGAGTGAAAAATTTGCTACCGCCATCCGATTTTCTCCTTTTCGGTTTTCACTCTTCACTCTTCACTCATCACTTAAAACACAGGATATGATTTTCCAATTAGACGAAAATTTTTGGTTTCCCGACCCCCATCTGGCCGAAACGGAAGGGGAGTTTGGATGGGAAGGCATGCTGGCCGTTGGCGGTGACCTGAGTCCCGAGAGGTTGAAACTGGCCTATAGTCTTGGCATCTTCCCATGGTTTAATTTCCGTCAGAGGGAATTAACGCCCGTCTGGTATTGTCCCCAAACGCGGTTCGTCATCTTCCCCCATGAGATACATGTCTCCCATTCCATGCGCACGTTGATGAACAAGCGTCGTTACCGCCTTTCCATGAACGAGAATTTTGTGGGCGTCATCAATAATTGCAGCAGTTTGCGCATTCACATGAGGGGCGCATGGCTGGGCAGGAAAATGGTGGCCGCTTATACGAAGTTGCACGAAATGGGTATTGCCAAGAGCGTGGAAGTATGGGAAAAAGACGACCAGGCGAAGAACGGCGAGCGACTGGTGGGCGGACTCTATGGCGTATGGACGCCAAATTGTTTCGCCGGCGAGAGCATGTTCTCACTCGTGCCCAGCGCCAGCAAACTGGCTCTCATCCACCTGGCCCGCACCCTGCAATCCGTGGAGGGCGCCGTCATCGATTGCCAATTTCATACGCCTCATCTTGAAAGCATGGGCGGGCGCCACATCTCCTACGACGACATGATATCACATATTATTAAGTGAAGAATAAAGCCCCCCTCTAATCCCCCCAAAGGGGGGAAGACGTACGGCCATTAGGCTCCCCTCTTTACGGGAGGGGTCGGGGGTGGGCTACTACAATTTTTTCATTTAGCGAAGCGTATAATTCATCACTTAAATTAGCATTCCAATTCCTACCGTTTCCACATACCTCAAGAAGCTCATCAGCGAGGGCGAGCACCGTCAGCAGGACTTCAAATATCGGGTTTCCGATGCCTGCAAGCTCGCCCGCTCGGTGTCAGCCTTCGCCAATACCGATGGCGGACGGCTCCTTATCGGCGTGCGCGACGACGGCAACCTCTCGGGCGTGCGCTCTGAGGAGGAAATCTACATGATGCACGTGGCGGCCTTCAAGTATTGCAAACCTCAACCCACGCTGAAGTTCGAGACCTTCCACGTCGATGGCCGCACCATTGTCGTGGCCACCGTCTATGCCTCCGACCGTAAGCCGGTGTTGGCCAAGGACTACGACGGCCGCGATGTGGCCTACATCCGCATTGCCGACGAGAACATCGTGGCCTCGCCCGTTCACCTCGCCTTGTGGAAGGAGCAAAGGCGCGAGAGCGGCACCGCCATGGCCTATACCGACGAGGTGCGCACCCTTTTGGCCGCGGTCACCGGCCCGATGTCCCTCGCCGCAATGGTGAAAAGCTCGCACCTGCCGCGCCGGCTGGTCATACGCCTCGTGGCAAAACTCATCCTCTTCGGCGTGATGGACTACGCCTACGAAGACGGACAATTCCTTTTTTTCACTACTTGAAAAACCCAAAAACTGAAACAAATTCCACCCCAACCAAATCCCCTTTTTTTGTCCGAAAAAGATGGATAACCGCACAGGTAAAATCGGTAAAATATTTTGACAAAACTGGTTGCTTTTACGCCCGTTTTGTAACCTATTGATTATCAGCAGCTTGAAAATTCCCTTCGGCTTGACCGCAATTTTCAATGAGAAATCTTCAAGTTTTCCCCTCTCAATCTTCAAGATTTCCCCTCTCAATTTTCCGTCAACCCTTTTTGGGGAACAAAATTCTTATGAAAAATCTTGACAAATCAGCCCGCTCCCGTAAGTAAGGGCGCTTTATGGCTGTACGTCTTCCCCCTTGGGAGGATTAGTGGGGGACTTTTACTTTTTTTCCCCCATTTCTTTGCCACTTTCCCTGGAATTTTGTATTTTTGCACTTGTCAAACCCCGCCTACGGGCTGAAGGGTGAGACAACGACATATTGAGAAGCGTCATTGATGCTTTGTTTTTGGCAACTCGAAATTACCACAAAGAGAAACCTGTCAGGAACAAAAGCAAAGATGAATGCTACGGGTGTAGTATATACTCCCGGAGTGTGCTATGAGGGTACTAATGCCCTCACGCACACTTTTCGGGCGTGTTATATACTATCGGCGTGGGTATTCAAAACTTTGCTCGTTCACAGGTTGGGCCGTGGTAAGCCTCGAGTTGCGGAACGGGCAAACGAGGATACCCCGCTTTTTTTATGCCGTTCAATAAGCATTGTCACCCTTCTGACACTTGGGTATCAGTCAGGCCAAAAGATTACGGACCGCGAGACCGCAAAAGTACTGACCGCCGATGCCCGACTTCTCTGCCGACATTCTTGAAGACCTGTTTTCGACCGAGGTGCTGGAGCAATTGCTCCGCGACCACACCACCGGGCGCAATATCCTTTGGGCCACCTACGACTACGAGTCGCTGGGCGAGGGCTTCCGCTATGCCGACGAAATGCGCCCCGAGTGCATCACCGGAAGCCATGGCCGTGTGGTCATGCCCCGCGTGCTAAAGACCAAGGAGCGCCAGACCGACCGCTCAAAGGACATGGCCGAGGTCTTCACCCCCTCGTGGGTGTGCAATGCGCAGAACAACCTCGTCGATGAAGCCTGGTTCGGGCGAAAAGATGTCTTCAACACCGAGCAGGGCGATAATTCCCACCATTGGATGCCGACTACGGGCAAAATCCAGTTCCCCCAGGGCAAGACGTGGCGCGACTATGTGCGGGCCACACGCATGGAGATGACCTGCGGCGAAGCACCCTACCTGGTGAGTCGCTACGACACCACCACGGGCGAGCCCATCCCCATACGCGAGCGTATCGGTCTGCTCGACAGGAAATTGCGCGTGGTGGGCGAAAACACCGAGACCACCGGCGAGTGGCTGGAGTGGGCACAGGTGGCCTATAAAAACATCTATGGCTTTGAATGGCAGGGCGACTCGCTCTTGCTCGCACGCGAGGCGTTGCTCATGTCGTTCGTCGACTACTATCAGGAAAAATTCGGAAAGTCACCGCTCGAAAAGTCCGTCAAGTACATCGCCTACATCGTTTCGTGGAACATCTGGCAGATGGACGGCTTGAAGGGCGTGGTGCCCGACTCGTGTCGCAATGGCGTGAAGGAAACCGTGCAGACCCTTTTCGGCGAGGAGGAGCACACCGCCTGGTGTGCGGGTTGTCAACAAAACGACATCCGCCGCCATAACGGCAAGTACTGCCTAATACGCGATTGGGCCAACGACAAGAAGAAAATGCGATTCATCGACCTGATGGCCCATTATAAGTGAAAAGTGAAGAGTGAAGAGTGAAAAATTTGCTACCGCCATTTTTTTAAGTGAAAAGTGAAAAGTGAAAAGTGGCAATATGCTGCCGCCATCAGTAACGTCTAAACTCCTAAACTCCTAAACTCCTAAACTCCTAAACTTCTAAACTCCTTAAAAAATTATACCTAAGAACCACCTACTACGGAAAACCATGGCAACATTTGAATCATCATTGAAACCGAGGCTCATCTACATCTTTGCCATCAATGACGAATGGCATAGCGATTGCCTTAAAATCGGGGAAACAACTTTTGGCGACGATAGTGCCGACCTGTTGCCGCCCAACGACCCCTTGTTGCAACAAGCCGCCCGCCGGCGCATCGACCAATACACCAAGACCGCCGGCATTTCCTATCAGCTCCTTCACACCGAGATGACCATTTTCCTCAATGGCGGCATGGTGTGCTCGTTCAACGACAAGCAGGTGCACACCGTGCTCGAACGCTCCGGCATCCGAAAGAAGGTGTTCGACGTGGTGAAAGGAGCCAACGAGTGGTTTTGTTGCGACCTGGAAACGGCAAAGAAGGCCATTCGCGCCGTGAAGAACGGGCAGACCAGCCTATCGCCGGGCGAGATCACTACCAAGCAGACGCCCATCACATTCCGTCCCGAGCAACAAAAAGCCATCGAAATGACCATCCGCCAATTCCGCAAAGGTCGCCAGATGTTGTGGAATGCCAAGATGCGCTTCGGAAAGACGCTCTCTGCACTCGAAGTGGTGAAGCGCCAGGACTATTGCCGCACTTTAATCCTGACCCACCGGCCCGTGGTAGATGAAGGATGGTTTAAAGACTTCCACAAGATTTTCTACGACCGCCCCGACTTCTTGTATGGCTCGCGCAACAAGGGCGAAAGCTTCGACGCGTTGGAAAAACGGGCCGCCGCGGGAACCGTCCGCTACGTCTATTTCGCCTCCATGCAGGACTTGCGCGGATCGGAACAGGTGGGGGGAAAGTTCGTGAAAAACACCGCCGTATTCAATGCACCGTGGGACCTCATCATTGTTGACGAAGCCCATGAAGGCACACAGACCGACATCGGGAAAAACGTGGTTGACGAACTTCAGAAAGCCGACACGCGCATGTTGCGCCTCTCGGGAACGCCGTTCAAGCTGCTCGACGACTATAGCGAGGACGAAATATTCACTTGGGACTATGTGATGGAACAACGTGCCAAGGCCGAATGGGACCTCACACACATGGGCGATAGCAACCCCTATGAGTCGTTGCCCGCCATCAATATCTACACTTACGACCTCGGCACGTTGATGAGCGACTATGTGGAGGACGAAAAGGCGTTCAACTTCCGCGAGTTTTTCCGAACAACGGAAAGTGAACGCTTTGTTCATGATGCCGACGTGGACCGCTTTCTCAACCTCCTTTGTTGCGATGACAAAGAAAGCCTCTATCCTTACTCTTGCGACACCTTCCGCAACATTTTCCGACATACCCTCTGGGTGGTGCCGGGCGTGAAGGCGGCTCGCGTACTAAGCGCCAAACTCAAGCAGCACCCGGTGTTCGGCGCATTCCAGATTGTCAATGTGGCGGGCAACGGCGATGAGGACGAGGAGAATGCCGACGCATTGCAAATGGTGAACAACGCCATAGGAAGCGACCCCGACCGTTCGTACACCATCACCTTGTCGTGCGGACGGCTCACCACCGGCGTGAGCATCAAGCCCTGGACGGCGGTGTTCATGATGGCCGGGGCTTTCAGCACTTCGGCGGCACAATACATGCAGACCATTTTCCGAGTGCAGACGCCGTTCACTTGCAAGGGGCGCATGAAGGAGCAGTGCTATGCCTTCGACTTCGCGCCCGACCGCACGCTCCGAGTGCTGGCCGAAAGCGCTAAGGTGTCGGCAAAGGCCGGAAAGCAGACCGACGAGGACCGGAAGATATTGGGCGACTTCTTGAATTTCTGCCCTATCATCAGCATCGACGGGAGCCGAATGAAGCCCTACGACGTGAACAAACTCATGGGGCAATTGAAAAAGGCACAAATAGAAAAGGTGGTGCAATGCGGATTTGAGGACGGCGCACTCTACAACGACGAGTTGTTGAAGCTCACCGAGGTGGACCTGAAGGACTTTTCCATGCTTAAAGGCATCATAGGGAAGACCAAAGCCATGAAGAAAACGGGCGACATCGACATCAACCGGCTGGGCTTCACCAACGAGGAATATGATGAGAAGGAGCGGCTGGAGAGGAAAAAGAAAAAAGACCTGACACCCGAGGAAAAGGAACGGCTGGAACAATTGAAGCGGCGTCAGACACAACGCAAGGATGCCATTTCCATCCTTCGCGGCATCAGCATCCGCATGCCGTTGCTCATCTATGGCGCGGAGCTAAAAGACGAGGAACAGGAAATCACCATCGACAACTTTGCCAATCTCATCGACACGCAATCGTGGCAAGAGTTCATGCCGCGCGACGTCACCAAGGAGGTGTTCCAACGCTTCAAGAAATACTACGACCCCGACATCTTCCGCGAGGCCGGCAAGCGCATCCGCGAGATGGCCCGCACCGCCGACCGCTTCACCATCGAGGAGCGCATAGAGCGCATTGCCGCCATTTTCAACACCTTCCGCAATCCCGACAAGGAGACGGTGCTCACGCCGTGGCGCGTGGTCAACATGCACCTGAGCGATTGCCTTGGAGGGTGGACCTTCTACGACGAGAAGTTCAGCCAGGTGCTCGCCGTGCCGAGGTGGGTGGACCGCGGACAAGTAACGCGCGACGTGTTCCGCCCCGAGGCCCATGTCCTGGAAATCAATTCCAAGAGCGGCCTCTATCCGCTCTATGTGGCCTACAACATCTACCGTGCCAGGGTTGAGGCGGCAAAAGCCAAGTACGGCGAGGTGGGCCACGGCTTTGCCATGAGCCTATGGGATGCCACTATTTCGGAGAACATCCTGGTGGTTTGCAAGACGCCCATGGCCCGAAGCATCACGCGCCGCACTCTTGCCGGCTTCCGCGATGTCCGCGTGAATGCGCAATACTACAAAGACCTTATACAAAACATCTCAGAGCACCCGGAAGCCGTCGTCAACACCCTCCGCGACGGCCGCCGTTTCTGGAAAATCAATAACTCTACAATTATGAAATTTGACGCTATAGTCGGGAATCCGCCGTATCAACTTCAAACTACAGATAAAGGTGGTCAAGCAATCCCATTGTATAATTTATTCTTCGATATTGCGAAGAATTTTAAGCCACACTATGTTTCAATGATTATGCCATCTAAGTTTTTTGCTGGTGGAATGGGGTTAAATAAGTTTCGTAATAGTTTTATGAACGATTTGGAAATTATAAAAGTTGTTGATTATGTTAATTCAAAAGACTGTTTTCCAAATATTAGTATAGGAGGAGGGGTTTGTTATACCCTATGGGAAAATGGGAGAAAAGGAAAATGTACCTTTATATCAACAATAAATGGAGTTACATCAAAACAAGAAAGATATCTTAACGAGTTTGATGTTTTAGTAAGATACAATGAAGCAATACCTATACTTCATAAAATTCTAAATAATGGAGATGTTTGTATTTCTGAAATAATAAGTCCATTAATGCCATTTGGCCTGTCAACAAATTTTAGAGGAGAGAAAAAAGAAACATATTATAATAATATTAAGGTGTTGGCAAGTGATGGCTTTTCTTATACATCAGAGAATAATGTTACTTCTGGGCACGAATATATAAACAAGTATAAAGTGTTAATGAGTAAAACCAGTGCGGAACATGCAGGAGAACCAGATAAAGCTGGTCAATATAAGGTCTTTACATCATCAGTGCAAATAGCACCTCCATTTATGATTTGTACACATTCCTATTTCGTTATTGGTTCATATGATAATTATTCAGAAGCACATAATTTGTTGGGGTATTTGAAAACAAAATTTGTTCGTTTTTTGGTGCTAATGTCACTTAGTGCTATTAATCTTTCTAAATTAGTTTTTAGTTTTGTCCCCCTCCAAGATTTCACTCGTCCTTGGACTGATGCGGACCTTTATGCGAAATACGGGTTGACGGAGGACGAGATAGGGTTTATTGAGAGAATGATTAAACCGATGGAATGACGTCTTCCGTTCTTCCGAATTTGTAATCAACGGATTGCTTCCCTTGCCATGCGCTCGGCCTCGGCGCGTGCCGGCTTGCCGTTGGCGGTGAGGGGCAGGCCGTTCACGGAAATGATGTGGCGCGGTGCCCAATGGGGCGGGAGGATGGTGCGGCAAAGGTCGTTAAGGGCGGGCGGCGGTGTTCCTTCGTAAAGGAGCACGGCGGCCTGGCCTAACAGATGGTCGGGCACTTTCGTAATGAGGAAAGGGCAGGACAGGTGGGGCCGGAGCAATCGCTCGGCTTCTTCGGCTTGTATCTTGATGCCGCCGGAGCAGATGATGTTATCGCTTCGCCCGAGAATGTGGAAACGATGGCGGTGCGGGTCGAATTGCACAATATCGTTGGTGGTGAGCTCCTTACGGCACAGGTGGGGTGCGCTGATGACAAGACGGCTATCGGGCGTTGACGAAACGGTGACGCCCGGGAGCGGGGTGTACCACGGCGATGCCTCGGGACCGTTCACCCGGCGCATGGCGATGTGCGAGAGCGTTTCGGTCATGCCGTAGGTGGACCACACATTGCCGGGCATTGTGCGCAATGATTCTTCCAGAGCGGTGTCGATGGCTCCGCCTCCTATGATGAGGTGGTCGATATGTTCCAGCCTTTGCTTCTCCTCGGGGGTGCCAAGAGAATTCCAAACTTGTAGCGGCACCATGGCGGCGAAGTGAATGTGAAGGTCGTCGGCAAGGGTGGCGAGCGGGTGGCCCGAGGGCTCCACGGCAATGAGGCGCAATTTGCCCACGGCGGCTCTTACGGCCATCATCTTTCCCGCGATGAAATCGAGGGGGAGGCAAAGCAATGCGGTGTCGCCCTCGTGGAGGCCGAGGAAACGCAAGGTCATGCGTGCCGATGCCTCCATGCGCGTTTTCTCCACGCGCAAGGCTTTCGGTGCGCCGGTGGAGCCGCTGGTATGCACCGCCACCGTCGTGTCGCCGTTATTCCATTCTGATAGAAATTCGTCGTAGGTCATAGCACTGTTAAGAGTTTAGAGGCCCACCCCCAACCCCTCCCGTAAGGAGGGGAGAATAAACCATCGTACGTCTTCCCCCCCCAAGGGTGGATTAGAGGGGGGCTTAATTTTTCACTCTTCACTTTTCACTCTTCACTTTTTTATAGTCTTTTTGTGTTCAACCATGCGTTAAACGACTCTTTGTAGAGGTCGCCGACGGGGAGGAAGGTGTCGTTGTCCATGATGACGCGGTTCTTGTTCACCTCCCTGATTTTCTTCAAGTTGACGATGTAGGAGCGGTGAATGCGCATGAAGGTGGCGGCGGGAAGGCGTTCTTCCAACTTCTTCATGCTGAGAAGTGCGATGACGGGGCGGGGCTGGCTTTCGATGTGAAGCTTGAGATATTCGCTCATGCCTTCCACATAGCGGATGTCGGAAATGGAAATCCGTATGGTCTTATAGTCGGTTTTGATGAACAACGTGTCGTCGTCGGGTGGGGCAGGGGCCGACATGGTGCGCGCCTCGTGCCTTTCCTTGAGTTTCATGGCCGCGCGTTGGAAGTCTTGCAACCCGAAGGGCTTGAGCAGGTAGTCCACGGCATCGACCTTGAATCCCTCGACGGCATATTCGGAATAGGCGGTTGTGAAGACGATGAGCGGCGGCACGGCCAGCGATTTCACGAAGTCCATGCCGTTGAGGTCGGGCATGTTGATATCCACGAAAATGGCGTCCACGGGTTCACGCTCCATGACTTGTCGTGCATGGATGGCGCTCTGGCATGCCTCCACCAATTGGAGGAACGGCACCTTGCTGATGTATGTGGCGAGTTGCTGAAGGGCGAGGGGCTCGTCGTCGATGGCTAAAACTTTCACTTTTATGGCGTTAAAGGGTTGATGCGGTTTTATTGGGTTTTATGAGAAGGAGGACTTCGTAAGAGTCCTGGCGGTCTTCGATGTCTAATGTAAAGTTGTTTCCATATATCAGGTTCAGACGTTGGCGGACGTTGGCGAGTCCCACGCCGCCTTGTTTATCTTCATTTCTTGCGCCGTCGGCTTTCGGCACCTTGCTGTTGCGACAAGTGAATTTCACTCTTTTGTTTCCGTCGTTCCCGTCGTCATCGTCCACCGTCACCTTGATGTCGATGAACGACGAGTTCTGGTAGCTTACGCCGTGCTTGAAGGCGTTTTCCACGAAGGTGATGAACAGTAGTGGGGGAATGGTGATGCCGGCGGTGTTTTTCGGCATCTCGGCGGTCACCCTGACTTGTTCGGTGTAACGCATCTTCATCAGTTCGATGTAGTTTTCGAGGAAGTCGAGTTCCTTTTGTAGTGGAATGGTGCTTCGTTCGCCGTCATAGAGCATGTAGCGCATGATTCTCGACAACAGCAAGATGGACGACTTGGCGCGCTCGGGGTCGATGTCCACCAGTGCGTGGATGTTGTTGAGCGTGTTCATCAGGAAGTGGGGGTTAATCTGATATTTCAGATAGGCGAGCTGTTGTTCCAGGCTCTTTTTCCCCAATTCCTCCATCACCCTGCGGTCTTCTTCGGCCTTGAAATATAGCTTTACGCCGAGGTTCACTCCAATCATGAGGAGGAAGACCACGATCGCCAATACGTTGTCGAACCCTATGAGGGCGAGCGGCTTACGAGGCGGTGGCCCGTCGTCGCCGTGGTGTCGGCCCATCTCTTCCGGCGGAAGGGGTGGCGGGCCGTCGTGTGCCTTCGTGAAGGTGGTGTCGCCTTGCGGTGGAGGCGGCGGGCCGTCGCCCCGGTGCGCCATGGGATGGTCTTCACGCGGTCCGGGCTTTGGCGACATGGTGCATTGCACGATGCCGAAAGTCAGGATGAGCAGCACCAACGACGCAAAGTAGCGTTTCTTTTTCCGCCGATACACCAGCATGGGTGCCAGCAGGAAGTTGTGGAGCAGGAAGAGCGCAAGATAGACGGCGTAGTGTTGCCACACCGCCCACACCTCGCCCCATTGCATAGCCTCGCCGGCGTGCATTCCCTGTTGGCTGTGAATGTAAACGCTTGCCACGGGAGCGGCGAAGAGCAGGAGCCAGATGATGGCGTAGGCCAGGTATTCCTTGGTTGGAGTGCGCTTTGACATATAATTTTATAACGGGTGAATGGCGGTTTTATTGCTTTAATTTTGGGGGAGTTCTGGAGGGGGCGGGGGGGTAGAGGGGCTGGATTTTCTAGAAGTTCTAGATTATCTAGATTATCTAGAGATTCTAGATTATCTGGAGATTCTAGATTATCTAGATTGTCTGGAGATTCTAGATTTTCTAGGTTGGGCGGCCGTTTTGTAGAATGCTTTCATTGAGTTTTCCTTTCCTTATATGTTGTTTGATGGTGCAAAGATAGCGAGAAAGGGGCGCTGGCTGCAAAAACAATCAGCCAACGCCCCTTTTTTCTCAGTCAACGGCGTTTAATGTTCTGTTGTTTCCGGCAAACGTTACGAAGTCTGTTTCCACGGGTTGCTGCAAGCTGCCGACAAACGACAATTATACCATTCTCGCCGCTCTTTCGTAACGGTTTACGGCATCTTTTGAACGGCAGGTGCCGTAATGAGGTGATATCGTGTTGAAAATGAGGATTTTCTGCCAGAAAAACTCAGTCCTACTTTAATTCGTCTATAAGTAGGACTGCAGTCGTATGCGGTTTGGACTGCAGTCGTTTGCGGTCTGGACTGGAGTCGTTTGCGGTCAGGACTGGCGCAAATTGCAGGCGTGGTGTGTGCAAGTTGCACTTTGCGTCAGCTGTTCCAGTTGTTTTGCTCCACGTATTCGTCAAATTCGAGCCCCTCGAGTCCCAACTCCTTCAGCACCTTGCGAATGAATTCTATGTCGGCAGGCGAGCACAGGCGTCTGCCGTTGCGCCGGTCGAAGTATGCGCTGCGTCCAAACCGCGCCTGCAACCGCTTCATAAAGATGGAGTACTGCGCGGGAAGCATCTGCTCCTTCATGCCGGCAAAGCCCCGGGCAAACACCTGCAGGGAGGCGTTACGATAGAACTCGCACTGCTCGGAGGGCTTGGTAAGCAGGGGGTTGACAATGGCGACGACGGCGTCGGTTTTGGTCAGCGTCTGCATGGCCAACTGGCGGAGGCATTGGCCGGCCATAGGGCAGTCGGCCTGGATGCAGCGTTCGAAGCTGCGCGGCATGCCTTTAAGAACTGTCTGTTTCATTTTTTCCTTTCTTTTCAAGTGTCGTGTGAATGATGGTATTATGAAATATAAGTTCGCTCAACTTTTTGGAGTAATGAGTTATCATTTATAAGTAGTTCAGGAGTTCGGGAGTTCAGGAGTTCAGACGATAGTTCTGGCGGCAGCCTTTTTTCACCTTTTCAATTTTTCACCTTTTCAATTTTATAATGGCGGCAGCCTTTCACTTTTCACTTGCGGACGTGATACATCACGTCCCTACATGAGGCGTGGGATGGCGGCAGCAAATTTTTCACTCTTCACTCTTCACTCTTCACTTTTAAGGAGTTGGAAGTATTGTCTGAACTCCTGAACTACAGTTACGTAACTTAAAACTTGGCACAAAGTTAGCAAAAGAATTCGGAAAACAGGCGCAAAAGGCGAAAAACTATCGCGAAACAGTCAGATTTATGCTTCGCGGTTTCGTGTTTGTGAAAAAAAAGCGTAATTTTGCACGTTGAAACGCTGCCCGGCGGCCACAGCCTGTCGTGCGGTCCGGCGAAAACACTATCAAGAAGAAAAAGATGAAATACGGAATCATTGGAACGGGCGCCATCGGCGGCTACTACGGCTCGCGGCTGGCCCATAGCGGGCAGGAGGTTCACTTTCTGCTACATAAAGACTATGAATATGTACGCGAGCACGGCTTGCAGGTGGACTCGTGCGACGGCAATTTCCACCTTGACCACCCGCATGTCTATAACGATAGTCGCGAGATGCCCGTTTGCGACGTGGTGCTGGTGGGGTTGAAAACCATCAATAACCACTTGCTGCGCAACCTCTTACCGCCGCTGGTTGATGAAAATTCCGTGGTGGTGCTCATCCAGAACGGCGTGGGCGTGGAAGACGACGTGCAGGCCATGTTCCCCGATTTGCAACTGGTGGCCGGGCTGGCCTTCATCTGCTCGGCCAAGACGCAGCCCGGCACGGTGAGCCATCAGTGCTACGGCCACATCAACCTTGGCAACTTCTCATGCCGGAACGCTCAGAAGGTGGAGGCCATCGTGGCAGAGCTGAACGCCGCCGGCGTGAAAACGGGCTTGGTGGAATATCACGAGGCGCGGTGGAAGAAGGCCGTGTGGAACATGCCGTTCAACGGTATGACCGTGGCGCTGAACACGCGCACCGACCTCCTTTTGAAAAATGCCTCTACGCGCCGCCTCATCAAGGAGCAGATGATGGAGGTGGTGAACGCCGCCAGGGCGCTCGGCGTGGGCGGGCTTGACGAAGGTTTTGCCGACCTGATGATACGCATGACCGACGACATGACGCCCTATTCGCCGTCGATGAAACTCGACTTCGACTTCCACCGGCAGATGGAGATTGAATACCTTTACACAAAACCCCTGCAAAAAGCCGCCGCCGCCGGTTGTCCCATGCCGAAACTTGAGATGCTGGAGGCCGAACTGCGTTTCTTGCAAGAAGGTTATCTGAGCAAGGCATGATTTCTTACGCATGAATGCGCCGGCGCACCTTCAAATAAGGGCCTCTCTGACAGAAATGAAAAGAAAAAAGGGTTTTCCCTTTGAATTTCTCTCTATTTTTTCATACCTTTAGATAAGGTACTTCCGCTCGGAAATGAAAAAAAAGCAAGCTTTTCTTTTGCATTTCGCTCGCTTATTCGTACCTTTGCACCATACAACTCCGTGGGAACCTGCCCTTGGTGGATACTGCGAAAACAAATCAACAATAGCATATCTTATTTTTTTGACAAATGAAAAATATTTCTTTAGACATTACGAAGGCCGCGTGCTTCCTCGCAGAAGGCGCGGTGAACGCCCTGGAGCCGCAGGTGAAGGCCGCCCAGGAGGCACTTGAGAACGGCACATGCCCCGGTAACGACTTCCTTGGATGGCTCCATCTGCCGTCCTCTATCTCAGACGACTTCTTGCGCGAGGTGCAAGCCACCGCCGACGTTCTGCGCAGCGAGTGCGAGGCAGTGGTGGTGGCCGGCATCGGAGGCAGCTATCTCGGAGCAAGGGCAGTCATCGAGGCCCTCGGCAATTCGTTCGCATGGCTCATCGGCGACAAGAAAAATCCCACCATCCTCTTCGCCGGCAACAACATCGGCGAGGATTATCTCTCGGAGCTTACCGACTATCTGAAGGACAAGAAGTTCGGTGTCATCAACATCTCGAAGAGTGGCACCACCACCGAAACTGCCCTCACGTTCCGCCTGTTGAAGAAGCAGTGCGAGGACCAGCGGGGAAAAGACGTGGCGCGGAAGGTCATTGTGGCCGTGACGGATGCCAAGAAGGGCGCCGCCCGCACCTGTGCCGACAAGGAGGGATACAAGAGTTTCATTATTCCCGACAACGTGGGCGGTCGCTTCTCGGTGCTCACTCCGGTAGGCCTGCTCCCCATTGCCTGCGCCGGCTTCGACATCATGCAGCTTGTGGAAGGTGCGCGACAGATGGAGAAAGATTGCGGCAAGGACGTGCCCTTTGCTGAAAACATCGCCGCACAATATGCCGCCGTGCGCAACGCTCTCTACGGCAACGGCAAGAAGATAGAGATAATGGTGAACTACCAGCCCAAGTTGCACTTCGTGTCAGAATGGTGGAAACAGCTCTACGGAGAGAGTGAAGGCAAGGAGAACAAAGGCATCTTCCCAGCCAGCTGCGACTTCACCACCGATCTGCATTCCATGGGTCAGTGGATTCAGGAAGGGGAACGCACCATCTTTGAAACCGTGATAAGCGTGGAGGAACCCAACCGCCAGCTGCTCTTCCCCTCAGATGAGGAGAACCTCGACGGACTGAACTTCCTGGCCGGAAAACGGGTGGACCAGGTGAACAAAATGGCCGAGCTGGGAACACGGCTCGCACATGTGGACGGCGGAGTGCCAAACATCCGCATCAGCATGCCCAAACTCAACGAGTACTACATCGGACAGCTCATCTACTTCTTTGAAATTGCCTGTGGTATCAGCGGCAACGTGCTCGGTGTCAATCCGTTCAACCAGCCCGGTGTGGAGGCATATAAGAAGAACATGTTTGCACTGCTCGACAAGCCAGGATACGAGGCAGAATCGAAAGCCATTAAGGAAAGGCTGGCGTGAAACTCATGCAAGAACCCATCAATAAGTATCTTGAAAGAACCGGCTTCGGGCTCTTCCGCCCGAAGGCGGTTCTTTTCGACATGGACGGTGTGCTGATGAACAGCATGCCCAACCATGCCGTGGCCTGGGTGCAGTCGATGGCCACCTTCGGCATTCACATGACTGCCGCCGACGCATACGCCACCGAGGGGGCACGCGGAATAGACACCATACGCATCATGGTGAAACGGCAAAAGGGGCAGGACATCACACTCGAAGAGGCGCAGCGCATGTACGATGTGAAGACGAAAATGTTCGGCATGATGAAAAAAGCTGAGGTGATGCCCGGTGCACGCCAGCTCATGGAGAAAATAGAGCGGCAGGGGCTGGCCATCTGCGTGGTCACCGGAAGCGGACAGCGCCCCCTCATCGACCGCCTGTTTACAGATTTCGCCCCGTTTGTAACCGAAGAACGACTTGTCACTGCCTATGACGTGACGAAAGGAAAGCCAAATCCCGACCCCTACTTGAAGGGCATGGCGAAATGCGGATGCCAACCTTGGGAAACCGTGGTGGTGGAAAACGCACCGCTCGGCGTAAAAGCCGGACGCGCGGCAGGAGCTTTCACCATAGCCGTTAATACGGGACCACTCGACGAAAAACTGCTCTGGGATGCCGGGGCAGACGTGGTGCTGACTTCCATGCAGGAACTTTGCGACTCGTGGGAGTCAATCATCACCCCGGGGAATCCTCATCCCGATGAAAGGTAATTGCATAAAAGCCAATAATAAATACTTGAATATTAAGCTGTAAAGTGTGGAATTTCAATGTGTTTCCATATCTTTACAGCCATGAGATACATCATGCAACATCATGGCATGATGCTTTTTGGTTATCACAAAAACAAAACTGAGGGTTTCTCTTTTTCAAATGCTGATTTCACCGGAACCGAAACAGCGGTGGTGGTCTTGGTCATAAACCACGCAGAATTGTCCGGGCGCCACGCCGTGAATGGGCTTTTCTGAGTGGACCATAAAGGTGTTGTCGGGTAGCTTTTCCAGTTTTGCCGAGGTGAAATCCGGCGTGTGGCGTATCTTGAAAGTGATGTTTTCAGGCAATTCCGTTGGCGTTAAGAAGTGGAACGCACGGATGGGGAAATGTTGCTTGTAGGCAGTTTCCGGGTCGTAGCCGTTGCTCACGTAGAGGATGTTTTGCTCGACGTCCTTCTTTACCACGAACCAAGGGCCGCCGCCGAACCCCAATCCCTTGCGCTGTCCAATGGTGTGGAACCACAGCCCGCGGTGGCCGCCGATGCGCCGGCCTGTCTCCCATTCAATAACGTCGCCCGGGTTTTCGCCCAGATAACGGCGGATGTAGTCGTTGTAGTTCACTTTTCCGAGGAAACAAATGCCCTGCGAGTCGCGGCGGCGGGCGTTGACCAGGTGTTCGCGCTCTGCCACCATGCGCACCTCGCCTTTCTGGTAGTGGCCGATGGGAAAGAGGGCTTTCGCCAGTTGCCACGGCTCTATCTGCGCAAGAAAATCGGTCTGGTCCTTCACCGGATCGGGACTGGTGGTGAGCCATTTCTTTCCCTCAGACCATTCCGTTTGGGCGTAGTGGCCCGTGGCAATGAGGTCGTAGGCGTGGCCGCGCTTCTCGTGGAAGGCGCCGAACTTGATGAGACGGTTGCACATAACGTCGGGATTGGGCGTAAGGCCTGCCTTCACCTTCTCCATGGTGTAGCGCGTCACTTGGTCCCAATACTCGCGGTGGCAATCCACAACCTCCAGCCTGCACCCGTATTTCTGCGCCACGGCGGTGGCCATTTCGAGGTCTTCCTCGGCTGTGCAGTCCCATTGTTCCTCCTCCTCGGGGCCTATGTTGATGTAGAAACAGTCGGGCGACAAGCCCCTGTTTGCCAATTCATACAGCACGACGGAGCTGTCAACGCCGCCCGAGAGCAGAACCGCCACGCGCTTATCCTTTATTTCTTCGGTTATCATGCTGCAAAGGTAAGGATTATTCTTGAATTTTGGCCCCTTGAAGCATAACTTTTTCCTTTCTCCAAAGTGTTTCTCCTTATTAGGAAAAACGTGGTGCGGCGCCGGCGAATTTGCTTTCTTGATGAAGGCAAAACAAAAAAAGGAAGGGCGGTGGGCGCCCTTCCTCTTTTGCTTGATTGACGTTTTTCGTCATTCTTTCTTTTCTTCGGCTTTCTTCGGCGCAGCTTTTTTCGTGGCCGGTTTCTTTGCGGCAGCCTTGTCAATCTTGGCCTTCAGCTTGTCCTCTTCGGCCTGCATCTTCTCCACTTTTGCCTGCAGGCGGGTGATTTCCTTGTCTTTCATCACAATTTCATCGCCCTGGTTCTTGATGGTTGTCAGCAGAGCGTTGAGTTCGTCATTGTCGATTTCCTCGGGATAGAGGCTATTTACGCGGCTGATGAAGTCGCCAAGGATGTTCATGTAATTAGTGAAGGCGTCGAACGGCGAGCTGTAGATGCCGCGGTCGAGCCCCACATTCGACGGCTTCGTCGTCATGAAGCGGAAGTTGTTGGAAGCCTGAAGATAGTCCCAGTCTTGGTTAATGCGCGGATCGTTGGCGATGCGCAGGCGGTCGGCCACACTGTAGAGCTTGTTGAAAGCTTCACGCTGCATGGGGTTACCGAGCCAGCAGCTCACGTCGCGTTCCTCGTCAACCCACGACAACGTGTCGGGCACGTCGAGGTTGCCAACGCTCTTCATCTTTCCAATAATCTCAGACGGCGTGGAGAATGTTATGCCTTTCTGCTTGGCGCAAGCGGGCAGGGCCTTGATGAATTCGAGGATGTTGCTCGACAGCGGCTGGGCGATGCCCAGTGCCGAAAGCTCCATGAAGATGTTGATGACCTGTTCTTCTTCGGGGAAATTGGCAATGCGCTGAATGTAGTTGTCGGCAAAGAGGGGATAGCCGTCCCAATCCGAGTCGTTGAAGCGCAGCGAGATGTCGTCGGAGAGTTCCACGTCGCGAAGCAACAGTTTCAGTCCCGGGGCCATGGCGCAGTTATAAACGTAGTGGGGCGATTTCCATCCGAGCACGTGCTTCGCTCCCTCGGTGAGCATGCCCTTGAAACCGAGAGCGGCGGCCTGGACACCGATGTCGTCGCTGTAGATAAGCGACGAGTTGCGCAACACGGTGGGTTTCTTTCCGAAGTATTCCTCAATCTTTTCGGCCTGTTTTTTCACATCGGCGGCGAAACATTCCTCGTTGGCGAGTGCCGAAAGTCCGTGGCTGTAGGGCTCGGCAAGAAATTCCACGCAACCGGTGTCGTTGAGCTGCTGAAGCTTTTCAAGCACCTGCGGGGCGTGCATTTCCAACTGTTCGATACCCGTGCCCGATAGGCTGAAGGCCAGGCGGAAATATTTGCCGTGCTCCTGTATCATCTGCTGGAAGGCGTTCAGGGCGGGCATGTATGAGCGCTCGGCAATGTCGGTGATGCTGCGCTCGTTCTCGTAATCGTCGTAATAATAATGGTCGGTGCCGATGTCGAAGAAACGGTAACGTTTGAGATGAATGATTTGGTGTATCTCAAAATATAAGCAAATTGTTTTCATTGTTTCTTTGGATTAATGAGTTAAATGGGTTGTTTGGGATGAATGGGTGAGGGCTATTCCCAGCCGAGTGTGCGGCGGTAGAGTGTACGAATCCAGGTGCCCACTTTCACCCATGTTATCTGGTCCACCTCTTTCTTTCCCTCTTCCTGCAAGTACTTGAAGAGGCTCTCGTTGGTGCAGATGCTGTACATGGCGTCGGCCAGGGCGTGGATGTCCCAGTAGTCAACCTTGATGCAGTTATTGAGGATTTCAGCACATCCCGATTGCTTTGAGATGATGGATGGCGTTCCGCACTGCATGGCCTCGAGCGGCGAGATGCCGAACGGCTCTGACACCGACGGCATGACATACACGTCGGAAGCCTTCAGGCATTCATAAACCTGTTTCCCCCTCATAAATCCGGGGAAGTGGAAACGGTCGGCAATGCCCCTTTGTGCTGCAAGGTAAATCATGGCTTCCATCATGTCGCCGCTTCCGGCAAAGCAGAAGCGCACGTTGCGGGTGCGGTGGAGCACCATGTTGGCCGCCTCGACGAAGTATTCGGGACCTTTCTGCATGGTGATGCGCCCGAGGAAGGTCACCACTTTCTCCTTGCCGGTGTGGTCGGGGCGCGGAATGTCCTGCAGCTCCTGGCGCAGCGGATAAACGGCGTTGTGCACGGTGAAACACTTGCGCGGGTCTTGGTGATAGTGGTTGATGACCGTCTGGCGGGTGAGCTCGCTCACGCACATGATGCAATCGGCATTGTCCATGCCGTCTTTCTCTATGCCATAGACGGTGGGGTTCACCTTGCCGCGCGAACGGTCGAAGTCAGTGGCGTGAACATGTATGCAGAGCGGTTTGCCGCTCACGTTCTTGGCGTGAATGCCAGCGGGATAGGTCAGCCAGTCGTGGGCGTGAATGATGTCGAACTCCTCGGTGCGTGCCACCACTCCGGCAATGACGGAGTAGTTGTTGATTTCCTCATGCAGGTTGCTGGGATAGCCACCGGCAAACTCCATGCAGCCCAGGTCGTTGACGTTCATATAGTTGAAATCGGCGTAGATGTGCTCGCGCAGCTTGTAGTAATAGTCGGGGTCCATGATGTTGCCCACGCGCTGCTGCACATAGTCGCGTTCCACTTGCCGCCATGCTATGGGCACAGCGTTCATGGCGATGATGCGTGCCGCATGTTGCTCTTCGTCGCCGAAGGGGTGGGGCAGGCAGAGTGCAATTTCTATGTCGCCCTGGGCTTTCAGTCCCTCGGAGATGCCATAGTTGGCCGTGGCCAGTCCGCCGAACACGTGAGGAGGATACTCCCATCCGAACATTAAGACTTTCATTGTCGTGCCTCCTTTCTTTATTTATTATAGGTGTATTTCTCGAGCATGTTGAGTGTGCGGAGCACCTCTGCCACGTTCATGGCAAACGACATGGCGCCCCTTGCGCGGAAGGGCGGGTTGCCGTCGGACATCTCGGGGATGGTTCCGATGCAGTTGAGCATCATTTCATCTTCGTAGCCCACCATCTGCCTTTCCACGAAGCTGATGCGTGTGCGCTTATAGAGTTTCAGGCATGCTTCCATGTAAAAGCCTCCGAGCCATGGCCATGCCGTTCCCTGGTGGTAGGCATAGTCGCGTTGCGTCTGCGGTCCCACGTACATGGGGTTGTAGCCGCCGCTTTTCGGCGACAGCGAGCGAAGGCCCTTGGGTGTGAGCAGTTCGCGCGTGCAGATGTCGAGCACGCTTTTCTTCTGGTCGTTCGATAACGGGCTGTAGTCGAGTGCCACGGCGAAAATCATGTTCGGCCTGACGCTCCAGTCAATCATGTTGCCGTCAACGTAGTCGTAGAGGTAGCCATAGTCGTTGAGGAAAGTGGCCACGAAGGCCTCCTTGGCCTGGGCAGCACGGTCCTCCATTTCGGCGGCTTTCTCCTCGTTGTTCACCGCGCGGTGCATCTTGGCGGCGAACTTCAATGCATTGTACCACAGGGCGTTGAATTCCACGACAAATCCGGTGCGGGGTACTACGGGCCGTCCGTTGGCGGTGGAGTTCATCCATGTCATGGCGCGATCGCGGCCCTCGGTCCTCACCAGTCCGTTTTCTTCGAGCGAGAGGTTGGGGTGTTTGTTCTCGATGATGTAGTCAACGATGTCTTCCACCAGTTTGGCATACATCTTGACCATTTTCTCCTCGCCGGCTTCCTTGCCGTATTGTTGTACGGCCCAGATGGCCCACAGGGGCACGTCGGGTTGCTCCATTTCATAGATTTTCCCGGCAGGTTTTCCTTCCATGAAATTGCGTAGCTCTTTTTCTGCCGACTTCATCACCAGCTCAAAGTAGTCTTGTTCCTCAATGGCGAGCGTGAGGCCCGGAAGCGCTATGAAGGTGTCGCGGGCGCGGCACTTGAACCAGGGGTATCCGGCCAGAATGTAGCGCTCGTCGTTCTTCGTGCGGTTGTGGAACTGGTGGGCGGCGTTCACCAGGCAATGGAAGAAGTTGTCGCGCGGGGCGCGCATGGCCACTTCCTCTTCGAACAACTTTTTCAGCCCGCGGGTAGAAATCTTCGAGGTGCTTCCGGCAAAGACGATGCTCTCGCCTTTCTTGATGTCCATCTCGAAATAGCCGGGCACGTAGAGGTCCTCGTTGGAGGCGTAGCCGCGCTCTTGTTCCTTGGGATATTCAACGCCACGGTACCAGTCGGGCTGGAAGTGGAATTCGTTCTTCTTTGAGAATTGCATGAACAGTTCCGGATATCCGGCATACATACAGGTACTTATGCCACCGTCCACTTCGCGGTATTGACGGCTTGCCACACTGTTTTCGTGGGTGAACTGCCTGACGGAGCGGAAGGCCAGGAACGGGCGGAAACGCAACGTGGTGGCCGAATGGGCGTCCTCAAGCGTGTAGCGGATAAGAATACGGTCTTCGTAGTGTTGGAACACCACTTCTTTTTTCAGGATGACTCCGCCCACGCGGTAGATGGTGGTCGGAACTTTGCCACAGTCGAATTCTCGGATGTACTTGTGGCCTTTAGGACTGTAGTTGTTGCCCTGATACTTGTGGAGGCCCAGGTTGAACTCGGCACCATGCTGTATGACCGTCACGTCGAGCGACGACAGCAGCACGTGGTTCTCGTCGTCGAGTTCGGGCACGGGAACCACGAGCAAGCCGTGATACTTGCGCGTGTTACAGTCCACGATGGTGCTGCTGCTGTAGGCCCCGGAGCGGTTGGTGCGTATCAATTCGCGCCCGAGCGACTCCTCAAGGTTGGTCATCAGAGCTTTCTCAAATCGCAGATAACTCATGTTAATTTTATTAGGTTATTAATTCTTATATAGTTCGTTAGATTCATGGTCTCAGGCCTCCCTCGCTGCCGGTTTGGCGGCGAAAAAGGCTTTCGACACTTCAAAGATAGGCATTTTCTTCGTTCTGACAAAATAAATCGGAATGTTTTTACTTTTTTTGTGTGTTTTTGTGCCACACAGCCCGTTTAATAAGCCTTTTCGGGGGATGAGTGCATGTTTTCCACTTTTTTTATGCAACCTCAAATATCCTTGCAAACAATACTTGTAAATGCTTCTACTTCGTAAAATGAGAGGACATACGAAGGTTGATTTGGCAGATTATAGAGGCTTCGATTTATCAGTTTTTGATGGATATGGTCATGGGTGAAAATTGGTAAAAATCTTTGACAAAACAAGCCGTTTTTGCACTGGTTTTATAAGTAATTGAAATTCAGCAGTTTGCAAATCACCATTGGTTTGACCGCAAATTTAAGGGAGAAATCTTCAAGATTGAGATGAGAAAACTTGAAGATTTCTCCCTGAAATTTGCGGTCAAACTATTCTTTGGGCCTGAAATCCCTTGAAAAATTTTGACAAAACAATTGGCTCCTATTTTTTCCTAGGCTTTCCTAGGTCTTCCTAGTTTTTCCTAGTTTTTCCTAGGCTCTGGACAAGTTTTCAGAACCGCCCTCCGGCACCTCCTCCTCCATAGGAACCACCTCCGAAAGAGCCTCCCGAACTGCTTGAGCTGCTCGACGAGTGATGGCTGCTTGATGAGTGGTTGTCGTCATCGTCATCGGTGGCCAGGGGCACCAGTTTGTCGATGACGTCGGTCTTGCCGCATTTCAGGCATGTCCATATTTCCGTAACTTGTTGTGTGTCGTCGTTCAGCAGATTCACCTTGCGGCTGGTGCGCTTCTGCGCCAGTTTTTTGCCGCAATGGGGGCATTTGCGGCGCTTGCTCCTCCAGATGAGTGCGTAGATAAAGCCTACAATGGCGACAATGGGCATGAGCAGCGTGCCAAGAATGAAGTTCAGGACAGAACGGCCGCTGCCCGTATCTTCGTCGTCCTGACTGAGGAAGGCTCCGATGGCCTTCTGAGTGGACTCGTCGCCGGTGAGCAGGCCGAAAATGGTGTTCACCGTGCCGGTCATGGCTTCGTCCCAGTTGCCTTCCGCGAGTTTGGGCACCATGACGCGGTTCTCGATGCGGCTGCACACCACGTCGGGAAGCATTTTCTCAAGTCCTTCGCCCGGCGAAATCTGGTAGCTGCGGTCCTGGGTGGCCAGGGTGATGACCAGTCCGTTGTTCTTCTCTTTTTGGCCGATGCCGTATTTCTTGAACAGGTCGCGGTTGAAGGCGTAGGGGTCGTCGCCCTCCAGGTGCTCCACCACGACACAGATGGCCTGCACCCCCTTCATTTCCTGAAGGTGGGTGAGCAGTTTGTTGATGCTGTCAACGGCCTGCGTGCCAAGAATGTTGTCGGGATTGCAGGTGTGGTGTGTCGCCTCCTGCAGGTAAGGCATGGGCAGGGTCTCGGCCGACCAAGTGCCTGCCATGGCATTGGTGAGGCAGAGCCATAGTGAAAGAATGGCAAATAACGATTTCTTCATGGAAGATATACGGGATTAATGGGAGTGGATGGAATGTTTTTGTTACTCGGGAATGAGGAAGTTGATGACTTCCTGCTCTATTTCAACCTTGAACTCGCCTTCGGGGGTGTTCATCAGCCTGCCGTCCACACCAATCATGGCGTGCTGGGCCTCCGTAACGGTCACCTGTTGTGTGCGGTAGGGATGCACGCTACGGTGGTTGAGGAATTTTCCGGTGAACAACAGGTAGAACCCCTCTATGAGCTGTGTCACCTCGGGATGATAGACCACCGACACGTCGAGCATGCCGTTGTAGGGCACGGCGTTTGGCGTTTGTCCGTAGCCGCGCGAACTGCCTATGCACACGGTCATTACGCGGCGTTTCACCACATCGGAGTTGATTTTCAGGTGCATCTTGTATTCCAGCCGTTGGAAGATCATGAGCAGGAACGAGAAAAAGAACGACAAAGTGCGCGAACCGAAAATGCGCCGCGTTTGCCGACGCAGGTTCATGATGGCGGCCACCAGGCCGATGTTCACGCAGTTGAGGAAATAGCGGTGGCAGTGCTCGCCCTTCTGGTTGGTGTATTTGATGTTGCCCAGGTCCACTTTTCTCACTCGGTGCTTTATCAGCCAGTCCACTGTTTCCTCGATGTTGTCTTCGTCGAACCCCCAGTAGCGTGCAAAGTCGTTCATCACGCCGTTGGGGATGACGCCCAGCGCAATCTTCTCGCGCCGCTCGTTGGGTGCCCGCATGATGCAGTTCACGGCATCGTTGAGCGCGGAGTCGCCGCCCACGATGACGATGGTGTCGTAGCCGTTGTTGATGAACATGTTGCAGATGCGCTCCACGCTCTTCGTGTTCTCGCTCTGCACCTTGTCGTATTGCACGCCTTGGGCCTGGAGCACCTTTTCAATCTTTTCCCATCGTTTTTGCGGGAAGAAGATGTCGCGCCGGGGGCAATAGAGAATGCCCCAACGGTTGTCTTGTTGGTTGTTCATAGCGTTTGGTTCAAGATGATGTTTAATTTTTCTTCCAAAGGCAGGGCGGCGTTGAGCCAGTGGATGGTGAAGCCCCGTCTCTCCATGCCCCTGAACCACGTCATCTGCCGTTTGGCAAATTGGTGGATGGCTATTTCAAGTCGGCGGAACATCTCGTCGAAGGTGAGAAGTCCCGTCACGTATTCCGTCACATATTTATATTCCAGGCCGTAGTAGATGAGGTCTTCGGGTGCCACGCCTTTGCCCAATAGTTGCCTGATTTCTTCCACCATGCCCTCGTCGAGGCGTTGTTTCAGTCGCCGGGTGATTTTGTTGCGGCGCTCCTCGCGGTCGATGTCGATGCCGAAGAGAAGGTAAGGAATTCGTGGGAACGCACGGAGACCGGTGGGGGTGTGCAGGTTGTATTCCTCTATCTCGATGGCCCGGATGGCCCGTTGTGCGGTGTCCACGTCGGTGGTGTTGTGCATCACGGAGCCGTTCTGCTTTTTCAGGTCCACCAGCATGGTGGTGAGTTCCTCCAACGACTTTCCTTCCAATCGGTTGCGCAATTCAGCATTTTGCGGCACCGGCGAAAGTTCATAACCCTTGAGCACCGACTCTATGTACAGGCCGGTGCCGCCGCAAAGGATGGGGCGCTTGCCGCGCCGGCAGATGTCGGCGTGGGCTTTGAGAAAGTCTTGCTGGTATTGGAAAAGGTTGTATTTTGTGCCGGGCTCGCAGATGTCTATCAAGTGATAGGCAATCTGCTGCCCTTCCACCACATAGTCGGCCAGGTCTTTTCCCGTGCCGATGTCCATGCCGCGGTACACCTGCCGCGAGTCTGCGCTGATGATTTCACCGCCGATGCGGGCGGCAAGCGCGGCGGCCAGGGTGGTCTTGCCAGAGGCCGTAGGACCCAATATGGTGATCATTGTCTGCATTTCGCGGCAAAGGTACGGAAAAAATGAGATTTAAGGGTAAAAGGAATGAAAAGATTTTTCACTATTTCTTCATTTCCTTGATGCGGCGCTCCCCTTGATAGCTCACACTGGGCTGCTTCGTGAGGAAATTGATAATCATGTCCGAGGTCTGGTAGTTCATGCTTCGTCCCTGGTCTTTCCTTGGCGAATCGCTCACGATGGTGGTGTAGCTGTTTGTAACCACCTTGTAAGTTTTTTTCAGGTTGAGCTTTTTCCCGTCGGGCGTGAACAGTTGAAGCGACTTGATGTTTGTGGAGTCGTTCTTGTCGCGCGTCACTTCGCAAGTGATGCCGCTCACGATTGGGAACCGGTCTTCGTCGGCCCGGCTACAAGCTATGAGCATGTCGCGAAGCTCCTTGCCGGTGAGGTTGAGTTCCACGGCATCGTTGCCGAAGGGGTCGAGTTGCAATACGTCGTTCACCGTGATGTTGCCGGCCGGAAGGATGTCGTAGCGCACACCGCCGTAGTTCATGACGCCAATATCGGCATGGCCCTCAGCCCTGAAAGCGTCGCTCATCAGGCATCCCAGTTCCTCGTAGGTGCCGAAAGGCGTGGCGGCCTGGGTGAGCACGCGGCCAAAGTCGTTGTTCTCGCTAAAGAACTTCACCATGTTTTCCACCACTTTGTTCTTTTTCGGCCATGTTTTCACGTTGATGTTCTCGGCCTTTTTTGCCGTTACTTTTCCGTTTTCCACGGTCAGCGTGGTGTGTGTAACCTTTCCTAACTTGTTGGCATTCTGAGTGATGAGAATACCGTTATGTATTTCTCCTCCTTCAAGTTGTGTGTGCGAGTGTCCGCCGATGATGAGGTCAACCCATGGAATGTCTTTTGAAATCTCCACGTCGGCGTCGTATCCTATGTGTGAAAGCAATATGACAACATCGCATTGCTCTCTCAACCATTTGTATTTCTCCACCGTTTCGTTGACCGGCGAGAAATTGATGCCCGTCACGTTGTCGGGATGGGTGTCGGGCCTGCCGTGAATGCCCAATTGTACCACACCAACCACGCCAACTTTCGTGCCTTCCACGTCGAACACCTGACAAGGAATGCAATGAATGCCAATTTGCGGGTCGGGCTGAATGTTGGCGCAGATGTGTCGGAAATGCGACAGGTCGATGAGCTTTGCCAGGCCCTGTGGGTTGGAGTCAAACTCGTGGTTTCCCAATGTGCTTGCGTTAAATCCCACCTGGTTCATAAGAGCCACCATGGGGTAGGCCGCAATTTCGTAACGGTCGTTGAGCGGGTCGCCGGTCCGGTTATCGCCGGCCGAGAATACGAGCAGCTGAGGATAGAGTGCGCGCAAGCTGTCGGCAATGTCAGCCAGTTGTGGAAAACGGTCCAGGGCGGCGTGCATGTCGTTGGCCGAGAGTATATGTATTTCTTTTTTCTGACTCCAGGCCATTGCCGGCATGAGCAACAACAAAGCGATGGCAATAAGTTTTTTCATGGCTGGGGCTCTTCAAAGGTTATTTTCTGGTTTTCGGTCAGTGGCGCGTCGTGGTCGATGACGTGGCCTTCAGCATCGTGGACTTCTGTCTGGTCGATAAAGTCCTTGTTGAGTTTTTTTACTATAAAGTATTTTAAAAGAGCGTGTTTTACCTGTGCTCCTTCAAATACTTGGATGGTTCTTCTGTTGAGTTTTACTTTCATGGTAAGGGTAGTTTTTTTTTAGATTTTCTAGATTTTTTAGATATTCTAGAGCTTCTAGATTTTCTAGATATTCTAGAGCTTCTAGATATTCTAGATTTTCCAAGATTGTTTAGGGCCATTGGCCTTGAAAGAAAAAACCGCCCGGAAAGATCCGGGCGGCGTATTGAATCTCTAAGTTTACTGTTTGAGGAAAAGCGTGGATGATTATCCGTTCACCTTCTTCATGTGAGCAATAAGGTCGAGCACCTTGTTGGAGTAACCAATCTCATTGTCATACCACGACACGACCTTCACGAAGGTGTCAGTGAGGTAAACGCCAGCATTGGCGTCGAAGATAGAGGTGAGGGGGCAGCCAAGGAAGTCCGACGACACGACGGCCTCGTCAGTGTAACCGAGCACACCTTTGAGTTCGCCTTCAGCAGCTTCCTTCATGGCAGCGCAGATGTCCTCCTTCGAAGCGGGCTTTGCCAGATTGACGGTGAGGTCAACCACGGAAACGTCGAGGGTGGGAACGCGCATCGAGATGCCCGTCAGCTTGCCATTGAGTTCGGGAATCACCTTGCCCACTGCCTTTGCGGCACCTGTGGAGCTGGGGATGATGTTGCCAGCGGCAGCACGTCCGCCGCGCCAGTCCTTCATAGAGGGACCGTCCACGGTCTTCTGTGTGGCTGTTGTGGAGTGAACAGTGGTCATCAGGCCGTTCACGATGCCGAACTTGTCGTTGAGAACCTTGGCGATGGGAGCCAGGCAGTTGGTGGTGCAGGATGCGTTAGACACGAACTGCGTTCCCTTCTGGTAGGTGTTCTCATTGACACCGCACACGAACATGGGAGTGGCATCCTTCGAGGGGGCCGACATCACCACGTACTTGGCACCAGCTTCGATGTGAGCCTGAGCCTTCTCCTGAGTGAGGAACAGGCCGGTGCTTTCCACGACGTACTCTGCCTCAACCTCGTTCCACTTCAGGTCAGCGGGGTTACGCTCGGCAGTCACGCGAATTTCCTTGCCGTTCACAATCAGCTTGGAGTTCTCAACGTCAACCTCGATGGTGCCGTCGAACTGGCCGTGCATGGTGTCATACTTCAGCATGTAAGCCAAGTAGTCAACCGGGCAGAGGTCGTTGATACCTACCACCTGGATGTCGTCGCGTGTCTGAGCGGCACGGAAAACGAAGCGACCGATGCGGCCAAAACCGTTAATACCAATTTTTGTCATTTTACTTTTTGTTTATTAAAAGGGTTAAAAAAAATCTTTTTGCCTGAAATTTTACATTCTTTGCTTCCTAAAATGAGCCTAAAAGGCGGAAAAATCATACTCAAAGTGAAATTTTTTCTGATTTCGACCGCAAAATTACAAAATAATTTCTAAATTTGCATCATGTTTCTGAATAATAATTTTAAAAAGTCGTCAAGTTTGGAGATAAAGGCATGATTTTCGCCCTGTGCGATGACAGATTGCAAAACGAAGATGACAAAAAGACCGATTTAAATACACCTTTTTTAATCATTAAAAACATTACAATTATGGGATTTATTAAAGAATTCAAAGAGTTTGCCATGAAGGGCAACGTGATGGACATGGCAGTCGGTGTCATCATCGGCGGTGCTTTCGGAAAAATCGTTTCGTCGCTGGTTGACGATGTGCTCATGCCGCTGATTGGTGTCATCACCGGCGGTGTGGACTTCACTGGCCTGGCCGTAAAGGTTGGCGATGCAGAGCTGAAGTATGGCATGTTCATCCAGAACATCATCGACTTCCTTATCATCGCCTTCTGTATCTTCCTCATGCTCAAGGCCATCAACAAGATGAACAAGAAAAAGGAAGAGGAGCCTGCTCCTGCTCCCGAGCCATCTGCCGAGGAGAAGTTGCTGGGCGAAATCCGCGACCTGCTGAAGCAGAAGTAGGAAGCCAACGCCTCTGTGAAATGAAAATTTTAGGAAACATCATTTGGTTAATATTCGGTGGCGTGGAAACCGCCATCGAATATTTTCTTTCGGGGGTGGCGATGATGGTGACCATCATTGGCATTCCCTTTGGCCTTCAGGCCTTTAAGCTGGGGGTGCTCTGCCTCTGGCCTTTCGGTTCGAAGGTCAGGGAGAAGGAGTCGCGCCACGGCTGTCTCGATGTCGTGATGAACGTCATCTGGTTCTTCATCGGCGGCATCTGGATATGCCTCACCCATGTGCTTTTCGGCGTGTTGCTCTATATCACCATTCTGGGCATTCCCTTCGGCCGCCAGCATTTCAAGATGGCCTCCATTGCCTTGAGGCCCTTCGGCCGCGAGGTGGTGTAGATTTTGTCAAAATTTTTCAACGATTTTTTTGTTTCTAAAATAGTTTGACCACAAATCTCGAGGAGAGATCTTGAAGATTGAGAGGAGAAATCTTGAAGTTTTCTCCCCGAAATTTGCGGTCAAACTTTGCCCCTTTTAAAACCTACTGATTATCAATGCGTTACAAAACAGGCCGAAAAATGGCCGTTTTGTAAAGATTTTTCATAATTTCTACATAGGTGTCTATCCACCTTTTTCAAGCCCAAAAATGAATTGACGCGAAGGCGGGAGCGCCCTGCGCGGTTACCTTCTCAACGGTGCACTTCGCCGGTATTGTTTGTAGCGCTCAAGGATGAGCTCCACATAGTCGTGGGTTTCGGTGCTCCTGATGTATCCGTGCTTCACCACGGGGTCGTTGTAGTATTCGGGTTCGCGCAATAGCAGCAGCCTTTCGGCCACGTCTGCCCAGCGTTGCGGGTTGCCGCCCTGTTTCGTGGTGAGGGCCATGGCGTCGCGTATGTGGCCGCTTCCGCCGTTATACGATGCCAGCACGAAGCGTTTGCGCTCCTCCACGTTTTTCACGTCGCTGAACGACTCGGTGAGTTCCTTGATAAGCTGTGCCGCGGCACGGATGTTTTTTTCGGGGTCGTTCACCTCCTCGGGTTTCAGCCCCAGGTGCGCGGCCGTCTTCGGCATGATTTGCATGAGGCCCTGAGCCCCTGCCCATGAGCGGGCGTTGGGGTCAAAGCAGCTTTCCTGATAACACTGTGCCGCCATGAGCCGCCAGTCCCACCGCGCCACGGGCGCATACTTTTGGAACAGTGCGTCGTATTTCGAGATGATGCCTCCCCGCCGGTTGAGGAAGGGTGAGAACACATGGCGGTGCACCTTGGGCGTGGCCAGCAACCTTTTTTCCTCACGTCGCACGTTGTCGAGCATTTCCGGCCGATACCACTCGTTGAGGGCTTTGGCCAGCTGTTCGTTGCCCAGCCTGACGGCCCATGCCACGCCGAGCGAGTCGGATTTCATTCCGCAATAGTCGAGGCTATCGGCCCCCCCTACGCCCTTTGGCAACGGGAAGGCGGCCACGTCGCCCCGTCCGGCTTTCAGCTTGTCAACCATTTCAAGCGTGTCGCGGCACAGTTCCACGCGCAGGCTTACGCCCAGCTCCTTTGCAAAGCGCTGGCAGAGCATGAAGTGGGCACCCAGCTCGCGGCCGTGGTACTCGTAGTAGGTGCCCGGCCCCGAAAGGGTGAGCATAATCATTTCGCCGCCGCTCACGATGTCGTCGAGGGTGAAGTCGTCGCTCTTGGGGATTTCCTGCTGCTTCACCTCGCCCCAGGGTGCCACCACCGGCCCGTCTTTCTTCTCTTTATGGCAGGCCAGTAGAAAGGCCGACATCATTATAATATATATGTATCTATTATGCAACAATGTGGGTTGAAGGTTTCAATTCGGCCACAAAGTTACAACTTAATTTGCACATTTGCCCAAAAATAACTAATTTTGCACCGATTTTAAAGAAAAGTACGATTTGCCCGGCTCAATGCTAACATTTCTTTACTTAGCCGGGCGTTTGTACTTTATATATTTTAATAAGAAGCATACAATGTTAAGAATAGCAGTACAATCCAAGGGCCGGCTCTACGAAGACACCATGAACCTGCTGGCCGAGGCCGACATCAAAGTGAGCCCCAGCAAGCGCACGTTGCTGGTGCAGGCCGTTAATTTCCCGCTCGAAGTGCTCTACCTGCGCGACGACGACATTCCCCAGAGCGTGGCCACCGGCGTGGCCGACATCGGCGTGGTGGGCGAGAACGAATTTATGGAACGCCACGAGGAGGCCGACATCGTGGAGAGGCTGGGATTCAGCCGCTGCCGGCTGAGCCTCGCCATTCCCAAGAGCGTGGACTATAAAGGCCTGGAATGGTTCAACGGGAAGAAAATTGCCACCTCGTATCCCTATATCCTCCGGCAATTCATGAACGAGAAAGGCGTTGCTGCCGATATTCATGTCATCACCGGAAGCGTGGAAATCAGTCCGGGCATCGGGCTGGCCGACGGCATCTTCGACATCGTGAGCAGCGGCTCAACGCTGGTGAGCAACAACTTGCGCGAGGTGGAGGTGGTGATGCAGAGCGAGGCCCTGCTCATCGGCAACAGGCACCTTTCGGAAGAGAAACGCGCCATCCTTCAGGACATGCTCTTCAGGTTCGGCGCCGTAAGACAGGCCGAGGACAAGAAATATGTGCGCATGAACGTGCCGAAGGCCAAGCTCGACGAAATCATCGAGGTGTTGCCCGGTCTGAAGAGTCCCACCATCATTCCCTTGGCCGACCAGGAGTGGTGCTCGGTTCACACCGTGCTCGACCAGAAACGGTTTTGGGAAATCATCGGCAAACTGAAGGAACTGGGCGCTCAGGGCATCCTGGTGACACCCATTGAGAAAATGATTCTTTAAGCACAGACATGATTATCGTTAAATACCCCAAGAGGGAGGACTGGTCCGCCATAGTGAAACGTCCGCAGGCCGACCTGTCGAAACTCAATGCCACCGTTGCCGCCGTGCTTCAGGACGTCAGGGAAAACGGCGACGAGGCCGTAATACGTTATGGCGAGAAATTCGACCATGTGAGGGTGGGGGAGTTGGCCGTTTCTCCCCGTGAAATAGAGCAGGCGCTGGCCTCGGTGGGCAAGGATTTGCTCGACGCCCTTCACCTGGCCCACCACAATATTGCGGCTTTTCATGAGGCCCAGCGGCATGAACCGGTGCGCGTGGAAACGGCTCCCGGCGTGGTGTGCTGGCAGAAAAGTGTGCCCATAGAGAAAGTGGGACTCTATATCCCCGGCGGCACGGCACCCCTGTTCAGCACCGTGCTCATGCTGGCCACGCCGGCCAAGATTGCCGATTGCCGCGAAATAGTGCTTTGTACGCCGCCCGACCGCCAGGGAAATGTGAATCCGGCCATCCTCGCCGCTGCCAGCATTGCCGGCGTGAGCCGCATCTTCAAGGCCGGAGGGGTGCAGGCCATCGGCGCCATGGCCTACGGCACGCAGACGGTGCCGAAGGTCGATAAGATTTTCGGTCCGGGAAACCAGTACGTCATGGCCGCCAAGCAGCAGGTGTCGCTCCACGACGTGGCCATCGACATGCCGGCAGGGCCGTCGGAGGTCTGCGTGGTTGCCGACGACAGCAGCCGTCCGGCTTTCGTGGCCGCCGACTTGTTGTCGCAAGCCGAGCACGGCATCGACTCACAGGTGATACTTATCACCACGTCGGAGAAAATCATATCGGAAGTGCAGGAGGAAATAGCCCTTCAGCTGGAAAAATTGCCGAGGAAAGCCATTGCCGAGCAGACGTTGGAAAACTCGAAAATTATTCTCGTGGCCGACAAGCAGGAGGCCATGAGCCTGAGCAATGCCTATGCGCCCGAGCATCTCATCCTGGCCACCGACGATTGTGGGCAACTCGCCGAGATGGTGGTGAATGCAGGCAGCGTGTTTCTTGGACATTTCTCGTGCGAAAGCGCCGGCGACTATGCCAGCGGCACCAACCATACGTTGCCCACCCACGGCTATGCCACGGCCTACAGTGGCGTCAACCTCGACAGCTATCATCGCAAAATCACCTATCAGCACCTTTCGGAACAAGGCATCAAAAGCATCGGAAGGGCCGTTGAAGTGATGGCTGCCGCCGAGCAGTTGGATGCCCACAAGAATGCCATGACCCTCAGGCTCAAGAGCATTGACAACCGCTCGTAGCGCCATTCCATTTTATCATCATAATACATCGTCTCATGGAATTGAACCTTGAAAAAATCACCCGGCCCAACATCTGGAACCTCTCGCCCTATAGCTGTGCCCGAAACGAGTTCAGCGGAAGCACGGCCCATGTGTTTCTCGATGCCAACGAGAACCCTTACAACAATCCCTATAACCGATATCCCGACCCGTTGCAACGTGAGTTGAAACAATGTATTGCAAAGGTGAAAGGGGTGGCCGAGGACCAGATTTTCGTGGGCAACGGCTCCGACGAGGCCATCGACCTGGCCTATCGATGCTTCACTCGTCCGGGCATCGACAATGTGGTGGCCATTGAGCCTACCTACGGCATGTATAAAGTGTGTGCCGACATCAACGATGTGGAGTACCGCCCCGTGCTGCTCGACGAGGGGTTCCAGTTGAATGCCGAAAAGTTGTTGAAGGCTTGTGACGAAAACACGAAGATAATATGGATTTGCTCGCCCAACAACCCCACGGGCAATAGCCTTGATGCCGAGCAGATTGTGAAGGTGCTCAACGGCTTTGGCGGCCTCGTCATTCTTGACGAGGCATATAGCGATTTCTCAGCACAGAGGCCCTTCCGCCTATTCCTTAACCAGTTCCCCAACCTCATGGTGCTCAACACCCTCAGCAAGGCGTGGGGATGTGCAGCTCTGCGACTGGGAATGGCGTTTGCCGCCAAGGAAATCATCAATATATATAATAAGGTGAAATATCCTTACAATGTTAATTTGCTTTCCCAGCGGCAGGCCATTGAAGTGCTCAGCGACCCCTTCCAGACCGACAAGTGGGTGAAACTCCTTTTACAGGAGCGTGCACGTATGATTCTGAACATCAAGATGCTTCCGCTGTGCAAGCATATTTATCCTACGGACGCCAACTTCTTTCTGATGAAAGTGGACGATGCTCAGAAAATCTACGACTATCTGGTGGAGAAAGGCATCATTGTGCGCAACAGGACCCGTGTGCAACTGTGCCATAACTGCCTGCGCATCACCATCGGAAACAAGAGCGAGAACAACGAGCTCCTCTCTGCATTAAGGCAGTATTGACCTTTAGGCATTATAATCTTTCCACCTTATTCTTTTTCATCTTGTCAGCTATTCAACTTATAAGGCAAATAGGCTCGTTTCGCAGGGCTGCCCTGTTGACGCCGCTTTTCACCTCGCTTGAGGTGGTGATGGGCGTTCTCATTCCGTACGTCACGTCGTGGATTATCGACCGCGGCATCATGGCCGGCAACCTGCGCAATGTGTTCCTTTACGGCCTGCTCATGCTGGTGATGGCGGCTTTCAGCCTTGCCTTCGGCATCATGGCGGGCCGATGTTCAGCCAAGGCATCCACGGGGTTTGCCTATAACCTGCGGCAGTCCATGTATGCCAACATCCAGACCTTTTCTTTTTCCAACATCGACAAGTTTTCCACCGCGGGACTTATTACACGGATGACAACCGACGTGAGCAGTTTGCAAAACGCTTTCCAAACCATTTTGCGTGCTTCGGTGAGGGCACCGCTCAACCTTGTTTTCAGCGTCCTGATGTGCGTGTTCATCAACTTCAACATGAGTCTTATCTTCGTGGTGGCACTCGTGGTGTTGGGAACGGCCCTGTGGTTGATTATTTCACGAACGGTAAAGCTTTTTTCCCAGGTCTTCCTGCGATATGACGACCTCAACAACTGTGTTCAAGAGAACGTTTCGGCCATCAGGGTGGTGAAGTCGTTTGTGCGTGAGGACTATGAGAACAGCAAGTTCCGCGCTGCCGCCGAAGCCCTATACCGCCTTTTCGTGAAGACAGAGAGCCTGCAGGCCATCAACCATCCGCTCATGATGCTCGTGGTGTATGGCTGCATCATCTCGTTGTCGTGGTTTGGCGCACATTATGTTGTGCTCGGTGACCTTACGACGGGTCAGCTGACATCGCTTTTCACTTACGTCATGACCATTCTTTCTTCACTCATGATGCTTTCCATGACCATAGTGCAAATCACCATGAGTGCAGCCAGTGCGCGCAGGATTGCCGAGGTACTCGACGAAAAGGCCGATATTGCCGACCCTCCCGGCGGCGGCATCATGACGGTGGACGACGGCAGCATCGACTTTTCCCACGTTTGTTTTTCCTATCATAAGGAGGCCACGTCGAAGGCCACTTTCATGGCGCTTTTGCAACAATCGCAACTCACGGACTATGCCATTAAGGATATCACCCTGCACATCGATGCCGGCCAGACCATCGGCATCATTGGCGGAACAGGTTGCGGAAAATCCACTTTGGCCACATTGGTGAGCCGCCTCTACGATGCCACCGAGGGCGTGGTCAGTGTAGGAGGGCACGACGTGAAAGACTATAACGTGGAGGCACTACGCAACAACGTGGCCATGGTGTTGCAAAACAACCAGCTCTTCAGCGGCTCCATTCTCGACAACCTGAGATGGGGAAAGCCCGATGCCACAGAGGAAGAATGTGCCGAGGCCTGCCGGTTGGCCTGTGCCGACGAGTTTATAGAACGCATGCCCGACAGGTATCACACACACATTGAACAAAACGGCACCAACGTGTCGGGTGGACAGCGGCAACGGCTCTGCATTGCCCGTGCCCTGCTTAAACATCCTAAGATTTTGGTGCTCGACGACTCAACGTCGGCCTGTGATACCGCCACAGATGCCAAGATTCGCCATGCCCTCACTCATGAGTTGCCGGGCACCACGAAGCTCATCATCGCGCAGCGCATTTTGAGCGTTCAGCATGCCGACAAAATTATCGTAATGAACGGAGGACGCGTCTTGGGATTCGACACCCACGACAACCTTCTCAAGACAAACGACATCTACAAAGAGATTTACCAGATTCAGACGCAAGACGGCGGCGACTTCGACGCGCCAAAATGAAATTGTTATTATGCCAAAACCCACCCTCAACATAGGTCCCGGACACGGCCCGCGTGGCGGCCGAAACATGGGCGTTGCCAAAATGCCCGAAGGCGGCATGAAACTCATTGGCCGTGTGCTGCGCTACGTGGCCCGCGATTATAAATGGTCGCTGGCCGCCGTCCTCGTTTGTATTGTCGTAACAAGTGCCACAACGCTGACTTCCACGCTGTTTACACGGACGCTCATCGACGACTACATTCTTCCGTTGACACAGTCTCCGGCCCCCGATTTCGGTCCCTTGGCGCGTGCGCTCACCACGCTTGCCTTGGTGTTGCTTTTCGGCGCGGCCTGCTCATACCTTCACAGCAGGCTTATGATCAATGTCGGCCAGGGAACGTTGCGCAATCTTCGCACAGCTTTGTTCAGCCGCATGCAGCAGTTGCCCATCAAGTATTTCGACACACACTCCCACGGCAATATCATGTCGGTCTATACCAACGACGTTGACACCCTGCGCCAGATGGTCAGCTCCATGCCAAGTCTTTTCTCGTCGGTGGTCACCATTGTGCTCACGTTTACAAGCATGGTGGTGCTCAGCGTACCGCTCACGGCACTTGCCGTCGTAATGTCGATGCTGATGGTATGGACCACCAGGCAGTTGGGCAAGCGTTCCTTTACCCATTTTTCGGCGCAACAGGCCAGCCTTGGACAGATGAACGGCTTTGTGGAAGAAATGCTTACCGGACAAAAAGTGGTGAAAACCTTCTGCCGCGAGCAGGCCGCCCTCGATGAGTTCAGCCAGCTTAACAACCAGTTGCGCGACAGCGCTTGCAATGCCAACAAGGTGGCCAACATCGTGATGCCGGTAAACGGCAACCTGTCGAATCTCATTTATGTCATGACCGCCATCATCGGTGCCACCCTTGTGCTCTCTTTCCCCCAATCGCCGTTGTCGGTGGGAACGGTTGTCGCCTTCCTCACACTTATCAAGAACTTCACGCGCCCGGTGTCCGAAATCTCCAACCAAGTGAATAGCATCATCAATGCCGTGGCCGGAGCGCGCCGCGTGTTCGACCTCATGGATGCAAAGCCCGAAGCCGACGACCATGCAGAGGTGACGTTGGTGAACGTCAGCATGGAGGCTGATGGCTCATTGAGGGAAACCAAGGAGCAGACGGGACTTTGGGCATGGCGCAAGCCTCATAATGGTCAGGCCGAACTGATAAGGCAACAGGGTGAAGTGGATTTCTTCGGCGTCGATTTCTCTTATCCCACCATCGCCGACGACGGTACCGAGACGTTGGGGCGCCAGGTGCTCTACGACATTGAAATGGACACCGATGCCGGGCAGAAGATTGCGCTCGTGGGAGGAACGGGAGCAGGAAAGACCACCATTACCAACCTCATCAACCGCTTCTACGACATACAACAAGGCCAGATACACTACGACGGCATCGACATTCGCGACATACGCCGCCAGGACCTGCGCCGCTCGCTCGGCATGGTGCTCCAGGACACACATCTCTTCACCGGCACCGTCATCGACAACATTCGCTACGGCCGCCTGGAGGCCACCGACGAGGAGTGCATAGCCGCCGCAAAACTGGTGCATGCCCACGACTTCATCAGCCGTTTGGCACAAGGCTACCACACACCGCTCGGTGGCGACGGTAGCAATCTCAGCCAAGGTGAGCGTCAGCTCATCGCCATTGCCCGTGCCGCCGTTGCCAACCCTCCGGCGCTCATCCTCGACGAGGCCACCAGCAGCATCGACACCCGCACCGAACGACTGGTGCAACAGGGCATGGACTCGCTGATGCAGGGCCGCACCACCTTTGTCATTGCCCACCGCCTGAGCACCATCAGAAATGCCGACTGGATTATGGTGATGGAAAACGGCAGAATCATCGAACGTGGCAACCACCGCCAGCTCATGGCCCTCAAAGGAAAATACTACCAACTCTATACTGGAGGCATGACAGATTGATTATTAGTCAATTAATAGAATTTAGTAAAATTTTAAATACCCATGGGATATATTGAAAAAAATCTGATGGAGAACGAAAAAGTGGCCTACGAGGCCCAGCTCCATCCCGTCGTTTATGTGTGGCCCATCCTTTTGGGCATTGTTGCGTTGGCAGTCATGGCCATTCCACTTGAGGACGAAACGAAGTTCATCCTCAAACTGGCCGTGGGCATTCTGATGCTCCTCGCCGCCTTTGTGTGGGCGGTGTCCATCAACGGGGGCAAGCAATATGTGGTCACCACGCGCCGCCTCATCTTCAAGCGGGGCATAGTGAAAAGGGAGTCGCTCGAGCTCCTTCTTCGCAAGTGTGAGGGCGTGAAAATTGAGCAGTCCGTCATGGGCCGTTTGCTCGGCTATGGCACCGTTGTCGTCACCACCGGCGAGGCTTCCAGCCGCTACGCCTTCATCAAGTCGCCGCTGAAGTTCAGCACGCAAATCAACCAGCAAATCGACAACCTCAAGGCTGGCGACTGAGCAAAGGGTGGTCATTGATAAATTTTTTGGTGTCCGCTAAAACGGCCTGAAGAGCCAATAAGCGAATAGCCCAAGGCGTTGCCCAGGGCTGGATGCTTGTTAGCCCTCCGGGCCGCAAGTTTGTCCTATAAGAAAAGAACCCGTTGGATTGTCTGTACACAAAGGTGTTTTGGATTATTGGAGAAAAGTTCAGCGGACACCAATTATATCAATTGAAAGCAATGACCGTTGAAGGTTTTTGTCAGTAAACTTGGGAATAGATTCCAGTAAATTGCCAATTTACTGGGAGTCAATCGCCAATTTACTGGGAGTCAATTGCCAATTTACTGGGAGTCAATCGCCAATTTACTGGGAGTCAATTGCCATTTTACTGCAAAGAATTCAAGGTTCACACCTTTCTTTGCTTGCGGACGTGACACGTCACGTCCCTACTTGGACAATACCTGAGTTCCAATTGCAAATAATAATACACCATTCCTTCCTGTTACATTCAACCGTGACTGGTTGAACTTTTTCCTGCCGCCGTGTGTTGTTCCATCATCGCAACACACGGCGATTTTCCTAAATCCTTTTCTTGTTTTTCTACCTGTTGAAAAAAATACTCCGGTTGGTGTATCATGTTTAAAATTTTTTTATATCTTTGCAAACGGAAACAACTACCTCTGTTACAAATTTTAATAACATTTTAATATAACTGCATTATGAAAACAACGGCCATTCATTCATTCCTGATGAGGGCGGCATGTACGCTGCTCATCGCGCTTGCTTCCTGGACATCGGCTTGGGCCGAACAGTCCGGCGTATGGACATATATAATCAACTCTACAGGCACCGAGTGCTGGATTACGGGATATACCGGGAATGACATATCTGCAATTACCATTCCAAAGGAAATTAACGGTGTACCTGTCTATTACGTCTCCGCGAATTTCTCGGGGTACAATATGCGATGGCTTTTCTTTTATGAAGACACGAAAATCGTGGAGATGCCCAACGTGCAAAATTGCCTGTATTTGACAAATGTCAATCTTATAAACGACTCGGGTGAGACGGTGGAGACCAACCGCCTGCCAAACTCCATGACAAACATCGCCAATGCGTTTATGGGAAGTGGCATCGTGGAACTCACCATGCCCAATGTGACAACCATCGGCGACTACGCCTTCGAGGGCTGCAACAACCTAACAAAAGTAACCTTTGGAAAGGCGGCTCTTATCGGCGAATATGCGTTCTCGAAAATAACGCCTACCGACAAGACAAGAAAGTGCGAGGTCAGTTATCCCGGTCCCATGGCCAACTGGGACTGGAAGAATTACCAGTATTCCAAAAACATCGTTGTCAACTGCAACGACGGCTCCTGCGGGTGGTGCGGCGACGAGTGGACCGACAACCTCTGGCATGACAGTTGCCTGTATTGGACGCTCGACACCAGCGGCCACCTCAACATCGACTGCGTTCCTTTGGATGACTTCTTCGAGAATTACGGCCCGCAGCAGGTGCTCTCTTATAGTAAAGGAGCTTTCTGGGACAAAACGAAAGTCACGTCGCTCACGCTGAATCATGTGTATTCCATAAGTAATAAAGTGTTTTTCGGGCATAATGTTTTGAAAACCTTAGAGGCTGGCAATGGTCTGGTAAGCATTGGCCAAGAAGCGTTTTCTGGGTGCTCACTGCTCCAAAGCGTCATGATTCCCTCCTCTGTGAAGAGTCTTGGGATCAGTTCTTTCTATGGCTGTTCTTCATTAATCGATTTCTATTTTGATGGCTCGGAAAACCAATGGAATAACAGCGTTACAAAGGCTTTAGGTTGGAATACTAATGTTCCTTCCTCTTTCACGGTTCACTGGCGTTGCGGGGTGACCTTCGACATGCACGGCCATGGCACCGCCCCCGACACACAGTATCCCTGGAGCGACTTGGAGACGGTGACGCGCCCCGCCGACCCCACGGCCAGCGGCTTTGTGTTCACCGGCTGGTACAACGAAGCTGAATGTACCACGCTGTATGACTTCGACACTGTGGTTTATCACGACATGACAATCCACGCCGGATGGGCCTCGCAGCCCTGCGCAGCCACCTTGACGGCAGCGGCAACGGTGGAAATTCCCTACGGTCAGGAATGGACGGAAATACCTGTCACCGTGAACAGCCTCACGCTGGGGTGGTTCCAGAACCAGGGAAAACCCGTCCGACAGGCTTACTACATGAAAATAACGCCGTTTATCGGGAGCGCAGAGCACGGAAGTGTCTCTTTCGTAAGTGGCAGCAGGCTGCTGAATGGTTATTGGGGCATTGGCGCACATAACATCGGCAACGGCCTCTCGGAGGCCTTCACCGAGGCGGGACAAAGCACCAACTTGTGGATTTATATTCCACAGGAATCATGGGAGAGTGCCGTAGGAGGTACATATAGTAAGAGCATGAACTACGACGCCGTCTTCTACTGCAACGCCATTGACCCGGAAGAAAGCTATAACTACTACAATACAATAGGCATTGGAAACATCGGGAAAGTGGCAATCAAACTGAAGGTTCCTCAGGCCGTCACCTTGTCGTTCAACGCCAACGGAGGCGAGGGCGAGATGACACCCGTCAACACCCGCGCCGGCTTTGCCGCACAGGTGCCTTCGTGCGATTTCACGAATGGTGAAAACGTGTTCATGGAATGGAACACCGAGTCCGACGGCAGCGGCACGACCTATCTTCCGGGCGAGGAATTCACCATTAAGTCCAACGTCACCCTTTACGCGCAATGGGGGAAAGAGTATGTCGTTGACCTGACAGCCACCTCAGAGCGGGCTGTTCCCGACGTGCTGCTGGGAGAGCTGACCACGTTGGGCGGTTACTTTGAAAGCATGGACGACGGTTCAGGCGAAGGCCAGATGATGCTCGACCTCAACCTTGACGGCACACCCGACGTGTTGTTGGTCATGCCCGAATACGACTTCGAGAATGATGAATTTTTAGGGGACTGTACAATACGGAAACTTGCTGGTGCTGCCAGCCTGACGGCCAACTACCGCTTCCGCCTTTACTTTGAAACCGACGAGGTGTATCAGTTCGTACACTTCAAGTTCGGCAACGGCTATGAGGTGATAAGCCAGCCCGTCATCGAGTTGCTCTACGAGGATATCGACAACGCCTACTTCCTCCCGGATTTGAAAGACGGCCGCAGGCATACCGTGATGCTCTATGGGCACACGCTCCACAAGGGTGGCGTGTGGAACGCGCTTTGCCTGCCGTTCAGCCTAGGCAGTCTTGACTCAACGCCGCTTGAGGGAGCCACGTTGATGATGCTCGACAGCTCGGAGTGCAGCGACGGCACGCTGACGCTGAACTTCTCGGAGGCCGACGCCGTTGTGGCGGGCACGCCGTTCCTTGTGAAATACCCGACGGGCACAGATTTGGTGAACCCGCAATTCAGGAATGTCGTCATCAATGATGAGTTACAGCCCGTGGAAACAAGTGTGGCGGACTTCGTTGGGCATTACGGATGGATGGACAAGAATGATGAGGACAAGTCGCTGCTCATGCTCGACAAACACAACCGTCTGACTTGGCCGCAAAGTCCGATGACCATCTATGCCTTCACCGCATGGTTCCAGCTGAAAGGGAATCTTGAGGCGACGGAGAATGTCCAGGACTATGTGCTGAACCTGGGCGACGAGGTGATTACGGGCACCTTTGACGACACCGCCGTGGCTACGGGCCTTGGCGAGGCTTCGCCTCTGAATGATAATGGAAAAATGATAGATGACAGAAGCGGGTGGTACACCTTGGACGGAAGAAAGCTCAACGGCAAGCCGGCCGCGAAAGGCGTGTACCTGTGGAATAACCGAAAGGTCATCGTGAAATAAGAACAATGCCCTTCTCCTCCAAACGGCAACAGCCTCCATGTGATGCGCATGGAGGCTGTTGCCTTATGAATAATTATTTGTTATTTATACTCCTTGATTTCCTGCTCACCAATCATGGCGCGATAAGCGTTGTGGGCCAGAGCCGTCAACTCGTCTTCGCCGGGATAAACGAAAACGGGCGCAAGATATTCCAGCCTTTTCTTCAACTCTGAAGTAATGTATTGGCTGTTGGCAATGGCTCCGGTGAGCAGTATAGCATCCACATGTCCGTAGTTGACGGGAGCCAGCGACCCCAGATAGCGTGCCGTCTGGTAAATCATGGCGTCGAGCACCAGCTTGGCATGCTTGTCGCCTTGTTCAATCCTCCGCTCCACCTCAATGCAATCGTTGGTGCCGAGGTGAGCTGTCAGCCCGCTGTGTCCGTTGAGTTTCCTAATCATTTCCGCCTCGTTGTATTTTCCGCTATAGCAGAGCTTTACCAGCTGTACCGAGGGCAACATACCGGCCCTCGAAACGCTGAATGGTCCGTCGCCGCTCAGTGCGTCGTTACATTCCACCGTCCTGCCGTGCTTGTGAAGTCCGAATGAAATTCCGCTTCCCATGTGGCACACGATGAGGTCTTGTTCTTCATATTTCACCCCGTGTTCGCGGCAATATCTCTTGGCTATTTCGCGTTGGTTGAGGGCATGCCAAATGGTCTGATGGGGTATTTCGGGCAAGCCCGTGATGCGCGCCACGTCGTCGAGCTCGTCAACCACTCCCGGGTCAACGGTAAAGGCGTGGCAATCGGGAATTTCCTTGGCAATGCTTAATGCGATGAGTGAACCCAGGTTGCAGGCATGGTGGAGCCTGGGGTGCTTGGTGTCTTCAATGACTTTTTCGTTGAGTTCATACACGCCGCTCTCAATGGGTTTCACCAGTCCGCCTCTTCCCACCACTACGTCGAAGTCGTTCATTTCGTAGCCTTCTTTCTTGAGTGCCTCCACCAGTTTTTCTTTCCTGTATCCAAACTCATCCATGATGAAAGGATACTGGCAGAGCTCCTCGTAGGGATGGTTGAGCGTTGCATGCCATTCCAATTCCTCATCCCTGAACACGCCCACTTTCGTGGAAACCATGCCCGGGTTAATAGCTAAGATTTTCATTTTGTTATAGGATTTTTAGTTGTTAAGATTCAAGTCAAAGGAGGTAGCCCCGATGGCCCCCTCTTATCCCCCCTTGGGGGGAAGACGTATGGCGGCTTAATCTCCCGGCCTTACGGGAGGGGGGGGTGGGCCATTAACTTCTCGCCTGCAGGCAGGCCATGGCCAGGCTATTGTATTTCGTTTCGGCGCTATCGCTGCGCGAGGTAAGTGTCACGGGCCGTATGGTGCCCTGAAGTCCCACGGCCAGCCTGGTTTGCGTGAATGCCGTCATGGCTTTGTAGAACACGTTGCCGGCCTCAATGTCGGGCATGATGAGCACGTCGGCATTGCCTTCCAGGGGGCTGTGAATGCCCTTGATGTCGGCCGATTCCTTGTCCACGGCGCACTTCAAGTCGGTGGGACCGTCGATAATGGCCTCGCCAAATTCGCCGTTACGCCCCATTTCCACGAGTTTCTCATAGTCGAGGGTGATGGGGAATTTCGGCGACACCTTCTCGGTGCAATGCAGCAATGCTATGCGCGGCTGGGTGATGCCGTAGGCGCGGCACAAGTTGATGCTATAGCGAATTTGCGCCACACGCTGGTCGAAAGTGGGATTGGGAATGACGGCCGGGTCGGTCATAAACAGCAACTTGTGGTAGGAGGGCACCTTCATGGCCGAAACATGCGAGAGCACGCGCCCTTCGGGAAGCAGACCCTCGTCGCGGTTCTCTTTGTTGATGATGGCCCTCAGCAGCACGTCGGTGTTCAGAATGCCTTTCATCACCACCTCGGCCTCGCCGTGGCGCGCCATCCTGATGGCCTCGCGGGCAGATGCCTCTACGGTGTCGAGGTGAACGACTTGAATGTCGGCCCATCCCTCTTTCGTGGCGCGTTCTATGGCCTCGAGCGAATGTTCGTCGGTGGCTTCCACGGCCACCACCTTGCACGGTTTGAGCGACTTCAGCCGCTCCGCAATTTCGTCAAAATTCCTGATTTGTTCCATGGTATGTTGCGTATTTTGCGCAAATTTAAGAAGTTTTTGCCAAATGGCCAAATAATTTACGAAAATTATTCATTATACCCGCGCTCAAAACTATATTGGAGTTCGGGAGTTCAGGAGTTCGGGAGTTCAGACGATAGTAAAAAAGCATGCCTGTCGCAGCCTTTCACATTGGAAAGACATCCCTTGTTCCGACTCTTGGGAGCGTAGGCTCACTTTACTTTGAGATGGATAGTTACATGGTTGAAAATTGGTAAAAATATTTGACAAAACAGGGCGTTTTTGTGCTGTTTTTGTAACTTGTTGAATTTCAATCATTTGAAAATACTGTTTGGTATGACCGCAAATTTCGGGGTGAAATCTTCAAGATTTCTCCTCTCAATCTTCAAGATCTCTCCTCGAAATTTGCGGTCAAACTATTTTGGGTGCCTAAAAACACATGAAAAATCTTGACAAAACCGATGGCGCATCGCTAAATGAAAAACCGATGGATGGCGCTTCGCTAAAAGAAAAATGAAAAATGAGAAATGATAAAGTCGGTCGGCATTGTTTTCACCGGCCCCCTGTTTAGGCGAGAATTTGTTATACCCAGTAGGGACATACTTCATGTATGTCAGAAATACATGAGTGGGGCTGGGGCAGGCGGACATACATAAAGTATGTCCCTACTCGTATGGAGGATTGTGATAAGTGTTTGAAATTTTGGCTAAAAAAATCTCCGCCTTTTCCTTTTATTCAGATATTTTGCGTATATTTGCGGCGAAAATAAAAGGGGCCGGGGGCTTCCTGGGGGCAGCCACTATCGTGTGAACTCCAGAACTCCCGAACTCGAAAATAAAAAAAAGAAATGGACGAAAAAGCGAGAATAGAGGAGCTGCGCCTTATGCTCCATGAGCACAACCGTCGCTATTATGTGCTCAACCAACCCACCATCAGCGACCAGGAATTTGATTTCCTGATGAGGGAATTGCAGGACCTGGAGGCCCGCCACCCCGAGTGCTACGACCCCAATTCGCCCACCCAGCGCGTGGGGTCTGACCTTAATCAGGAGTTTCAGCAGGTGGCCCACAGATACCCCATGCTCTCGTTGGCCAACACCTATAGCGAGGAGGATGTGGCCGACTGGTACGAGAGCGTGCGGCGCGGACTGGGCGGCGAACCCTTCGAGGTGTGTTGCGAAATGAAATACGACGGGCTGAGCATCTCGCTTACCTACGACAACGGCCGGCTGGTGCGGGCCGTGACGCGCGGCGACGGCGTTCATGGCGACGACGTTACGGCCAACGTGAAGACCATCAAGAGCATTCCCCTGGTGCTAAGTGCCGGAAGCGGTTTCCCAACGTCGTTCGAAATAAGGGGCGAAATTCTCATGCCGTGGAAAGTGTTTGAACGCCTCAATGCCGAGCGCGAGGCCGCCGAGGAACCCCTCTTTGCCAATCCGCGAAATGCCGCCAGCGGAACTTTGAAGAGCCAGAAGTCGGAACTGGTGGCGAAGCGCTCGCTCGATGCCTACTTGTATTACCTGCTTGGCGAAGAGTTGCCTGCCGACGGACACTTTGAGAACCTGGAAACGGCGCGAAAGTGGGGGTTCAAGATTTCGGAGGGCATGCGAAAAGCGGCGACATTGCAAGAGGTCTATGACTTCATCAAGTATTGGGACGTAGAGCGCAAGAACCTCCCCGTGGCCACCGACGGCGTGGTGTTGAAGGTGAACTCCCTTCGCCAGCAACGCGCTTTGGGCTTTACGTCGAAGAGCCCGCGATGGGCCATCGCCTATAAGTTCAAGGCCGAGAGGGCTTGCACGCGGCTCAACGAAGTAACCTACCAGGTGGGGCGCACCGGAGCGGTGACACCGGTGGCCAACATGGAGCCGGTGCAACTGGCGGGCACCACGGTGAAACGTGCCACGTTGAACAACGAGGACTTCATCCGTTCTTTCGACCTGCACATCGGCGACTTCGTCTATGTGGAAAAGGGCGGCGAGATTATTCCGAAAATCGTTGGCGTGGACCTGGAGCAACGGCCCATCATTGCCCAGCCGGTGAGGTTTGTCACGAGGTGCCCAGAATGTGGCACGCCGCTGGTGCGCTATGAGGGCGAAGCGGCATGGTATTGCCCCAACGACACGGGCTGCCCGCCGCAAATCAAGGGGCGCATAGAGCATTTCATTTCGCGCCGGGCCATGAACATCGACTCGCTGGGGCCAGAGACCATCGACGACTATTATCGCCACGGGTTGGTGCACAACGTGGCCGACCTATATAATATAGAGGTGCAGCAAATCAACGGCGACGGCAGCCGCACGCGGTCGGCGCAGAAAATCGTGAACGGCATACAGGCCTCGAAAGAGGTGCCTTTTGAGCGAGTGGTGTTTGCCTTGGGCATACGTTTCGTTGGCGAGACATCGGCACGCCTGCTGGCCCGCCATTTCAAGAATATCGACGCTCTGATGAACGCCTCGCCCGAAGAACTTCAGGAAGTGGAGGGCGTGGGAATGGTGATTGCTAATAGCGTGATTGCATATTTCAAAAAGCCTGAAAACCGGGAAATCGTGGAGCAACTACGGCATCACGGCCTGCAAATGAGCCTTACCGAACAACAAATGCAAGGAGCTTCGGAGAAACTGAAAGGAAAAACGATTGTCATCAGCGGGGTGTTCAGCCATCATAGCCGCGACGAATACAAAGCCATGATTGAGCAGAACGGAGGGAAAAACGCCGGAAGCATCAGCGGCAAGACGTCGTTCGTGTTGGCCGGTGAAAACATGGGCCCCAGCAAATTGCAGAAAGCGGAGAAACTCGGCGTAGGCATCGTCGGCGAGGAGGAATTTCTGGAAATGTTGAAATAACCCCTTCGTCCTCCGAGTTTCACTATTATCTATACTCCAAAAAATCAACAAATGGAAATCATTGTTTCAAAGGAAATAGAACAAGTGTGCCCCGGTTTCGTAGGGGCAGCAGTAGAAGCACAAGTCATAAACACACCTCATAGCGAAGGATTGTGGAAAGAAATTTCGGCCTTGTGCGAAGAATTACGAAACACCCTTACCACGGAGAGCCTGAAACAACAGCCCTCCATAGAGGCCACCCGTCGCGTTTATAAGGCTTGCGGGAAAGATCCGTCGCGTTATCGTCCCGCCTCGGAAGCGCTCATCAGGCGGACCTTGCAGGGAAAGGACTTGTATCAGATAGACACCCTCGTGGACCTTATCAACCTGGCAAGCATGAAGCACGGCTACAGCATCGGGGGCTTTGATGCCGACAAGTTCGTAGGCGGACGGCTGACACTGGGAATAGGGAAAAAGGATGAGCCCTATGAAGGCATAGGGCGCGGCATGCTTAACATTGAGGGGCTGCCGGTCTATCGTGACGAAGTGGGCGGCGTGGGCACGCCCACCAGCGACAACGAGCGCACGAAAATAACCGTTGACACGCGCCATCTGCTGGTGCTCATCAACGGTTACGACGGTAATGAGGAAAGGGTGTTGGAAAACGCACGGTTCATTCAGGCACTGTTGCGCAATCATGCCGAAAGTGACGGAGGAACCGTGACATTGTACCGGCCTTGAAACCAAATGGAATGGGTTAATAGCTATGGGTTTGGGTGCCCTGCCATTGGGGGTCGGCCACAATGTTGAAAACGTCGTCCCATTGGCTGCTGTTGAAGAAACTGCCCTGGTATTCGGTAATCATGTTGCATTCTATTCCAACATTCTCAAACTTCTTTTCCATGTAGGTGCCGCCTACGTTGTCGATGGCCGTAACGGTCATGGTCAGCTTGTTAGAATCGCTACGCGGGAAGGTATAAACCTCGAAGGTGCCGGGCTTTCCCACCATGTCGTCGGTGACGGTGATGAGTTCCGTCTGGCGGGAGTTGACACATCCATAGCCGGTGGTGGCATCGAAAGTGCTGCTGCCCCCAGTGTAGTAGAATTTCATCTGGCTAACGTCATACGGGATTTCGTCGGTGGTTTTCAGGCGGAACATGGCCACGGCGCGGTCGAGTTCCACTTCCTCCTCTACGGTTTCATTGTTCACGACGAGTTCGCCGTAGCAATAGAAAGTGTCTGAGACGTGGTTGTCGGGGAACGTGATTTTGTCGAGCGAGGGAATGCTGAGATTTTTGTTGGCGGTATAGGCAATGATGGCAACATCGTAGCTTCCCGGATCCAAACTCAAAGAAACGGAGCCGAAATCGTTCTGGCTGGCATCTTGGTGGATGGTCTTTACCTTGGTGCCGTCGGCAAAAATGGCGAAGGTAAGGCGTGTGCTCAGTTGTGAGATGGGTTGAAAAGCCTTGGTGACGGTGACATCGTCGAAAGGCAACATGTTGAGGTTGCTCACCCGCAGGTGGACATTGGCTTTTCCGTCTTTTGTCTTGACATCTTCTTCGTATGCTTTTTCGCATCCTGCCGTCAGCAGAACGACGCAGAGCATTAGCAATGATTTTGTTTTCATAAGTTTGCGATGTTTATAGGTTAATAATGTAAAAAAGAAGGAAAAGGGGGCGTGGCATAGCCCTCTTTTCCTTATAAGCAGTTGTTTTTAGTGAGCCGTTTCAAACTGACGGAGGAAACGGACGTCGTTTTCAGAGAACATTCTGAGGTCGCTGACTTGATACTTGAGGTTGGTGATGCGCTCCACGCCCAATCCGAAGGCATAGCCGCTATAGACCTTGCTGTCGATGCCGCAGAGTTCGAGCACGTTGGGGTCAACCATGCCGCAACCAAGAATTTCCACCCATCCTGTATGTTTGCAGAATCCGCAACCCACGCCGCCGCAGATGTGGCACGAGATATCCATTTCTGCCGAAGGCTCCGTGAACGGGAAATAGGAAGGGCGCAGGCGTATCTTGGTGTCGGGGCCGAAGAGTTCGCGCGCAAAGGAAAGGAGCACCTGCTTGAGGTCTGTGAACGACACGTTCTTGTCGATGTAAAGGCCTTCTATCTGGTGGAAGAAGCAATGTGCGCGGGCTGTGATGGCCTCGTTTCTGTACACCCTTCCCGGACAGATGATGCGGATGGGCGGTTGCTGGCGCTCCATGACGCGGGCCTGAACGCTGCTGGTATGCGAGCGAAGCAGGATGTTCTTGGTGACGTCGTCGGTGGCGGTCTGTTCCACGAAGAAGGTGTCTTGCATGTCGCGTGCCGGATGGTCGGCGGCGAAATTCATCTTGGTGAACACGTGCAGGTCGTCCTCTACCTCAGGCCCGTCGGCCAGCACAAACCCCATGCGCTGGAAGATGTCGATGATTTCGTTGCGCACGATGGTGAGCGGATGCCGCGTGCCCAGTTCAATGGGGTAAGGGGTGCGCGTGAGGTCGATGTCGTCTTGGGCGTTTTGTGCCACGGCGGTCTGTTCTCTCAGCTGGTTGATGCGTTCTGTGGCGGTTTGTTTCAGCTCGTTGATTTTCATTCCCACCGTCTTTTTCTGGTCGGCGGCCACGTTCCTGAATTCTTGCATGAGCTGGTTAATCTCGCCTTTCTTACTGAGATACTTCAAGCGCAGAGCCTCAATGTCGTCGGCATTTTCGGCCGTGAGGTTCGATACTTCCCTGAGAAGTTCTTCTATTTTCTGAAGAATCATTTTTACTATTATTTTAATTTGTTTGTATTTAATTGTTCCAATAATTTTACTTTACTCCCTCATCAACAAACGAAGCCCCCTTGAGCAGAGTATAGCCTTTCACGGGGTAGGTGTAGTCCTTGGCTTTTTGCCACGCCTTCTTTTCAAAGGGAAGCGGCATTTCATCGGCGGCCTTGATGATGACAGGCATGTTGACGCAGGCGTAGTGCTGCTTTAAATGGATGATGTCGTTGTCGCGAAGACGGATGCACCCTTCACTGTCTTGTCCGGGCACACTGCTTTCGTTGCTTGTTGAGCCGTGGATGCCGATGCCGGTGTGTGGGGGAGTGCTCAGACGGATGAACCAGTCGCCGTATGACGGAATGTTGCCGCGGCCGTCCTTGAAGTCGTGTTTCCACGATGAGGCGGACTGAATTTGTGAGATGGAGAACGGTTTTTTCATCGTGCTTTCCGGCGTCTTCTTGTCGCCGACGCGCTGTTTGTTACCGTTATTCAATGCTATGCAGACGGGGTAGTGGGCCACAAGCAGGGTGTCCTTGTCCACTTGTTCATAGACGTATAGCCTGAATTCCTGCTTCGAGATGACGATGAAGCACTTGTCTTTCTGAACGTTGTCTCTGTAAACCTTCCTGATGTCCGTCTGGTCGGCCACCTTGTAGGTGATGTTTCCTTTCTTCACCATTCTCATGGTCACCGTTCCGGGTTTCACGGGTTCTCCTTTGGGCAAAACCATTTCTTCGGCTTGGCTGAGGGCGGGATTGTCCTCACCGATGGAAACGGACTCTTGTGCCCATCCTGTGAGTACCGTGCAGCAAACAACGGCCAATAATGCAGTTTTCATATTTTATTTTGTAATGTAGGAAAATTTCTTCGACACATACACGGTGTGGCCTTTATAATCGGCCTTGTAGAAATCGTTTTGTTCTCCCAGGTATCCGAGATATGTGCCTTTGGGCAGATAACAGGGCGAACCGTCATTCCAAGTGAAATAGGAATAATTGGTTCCGGGTCCCGTTCTCAGCCTTACGTTTGTTCCGTTGATGACAACGTAAAATTTCTCAGCTTTATTGTTTTCAATATAGGAATATTGTTTGGAGATATAGACCTTGTATTTGTCATATTGAACATAGTAGAAGTCGCCTTTCTCCCCTAAATAAGGCAGTCGGGTGCCTTTCGGAGCGTAGCGCGGCGAGCCGTTATCATAGCAGAGGAAGCTGCAGGTGAGGTTGGGTTCAAAGCGCAGCCTGACGTTGGTGCCGTTGACCACCACATAGGTCTGTTGCTGCATTTCGTCGCCTTCGGGGGCAATGTCCGATGCCTGGGCCGTAAAGGTGGCTGCCAAGAGCATCAAAAGGGTTGTAAGCAGGTGTTTCATGTTGTTGAGGTGTTAAAAGGGTTAATGTTTATTGTTGTTGTCCTCTTTCAGGATGATGTCTTGCTTGTGCATGGGCGGCACCTTCACCTTGATGTTTCTTCTTTCAATTTCCTCCTTGGAGGGCTTCTCGCCGATGACGTTGTTGGAAACCATGGCAGTGGTGTCGGGCGTCACATAACCGGCTTTGGGAGCCTGGTAGAGGTTGCCGAGTGCCTGTTGTGCCTTCATTTCAAAGGGCAGTTTTCCCTGGTTGATGCCTTTGATGATGACTTTTTGCGAGATAAATGCAAAGCGTGCCCTTAGCAGGTCGAGGTCTTTGTCGCGCAACCGGATGCACCCCTCGCTGTCGCGTCCCGGCACCGACGGCTCGTTGTTGGTGCTTCCATGAATGCCCACGCCGGTAAATCCCGGCGTTTCCAGGCGCAGGAAGAAATTGCCGTAGGCGGCAATGGGGCCGCGCCCGTCGCCGAAATCATGCTCCCAAGTGCTTGCATCTTTAATTTCGGTCAGTTTAAAGGCACTGTCGGGCGTACATTCTGGCGTGGCCATGTCGCCGCTTTTCTGCTTGTCTGCGGGGTTCTTGCCATAGCATACGGGGAAATGTGCCACCAGTGCGGTGTCCTTGCCGTCGGGAGTGATTTCATAAACGTAGAGGCGGTATTCTTTCTTCGAGATGACGAAGAAGCAACGCCGCGGGTCGGTGGCTTCCTTATAGACTTTTGCCGAATCATTGATATCGGCCACCAGATAGGTCTTCGTGCCCACGGTTATCTCTTTGGTGGGAATGTCCGTAGTGTCCGACACCACGACGGCTTTTTCCACGTCCTTTTTCTCGTCCGTTTTCTTTTCCCCGTTGCAGGCGGTCAAGATTATTGCCGCTGCCACTACAGGTAAAATTAAAAGTATTTTTTTCATATGGAATTGTTCACTTTTACATTTTTCATCCCCAGAAATAATAGCTGAAGCACACGGCGGCAATCATTCCCGCGAAGTCGGCCAATAGTCCGCAAGCCACGGAGTTGCGGTAGTTCTTGATGCCCACACTTCCGAAGTAGATGGCGAGGATGTAGAACGTGGTGTCGGTGCATCCTTGTAGCACACCGGCAAGGTGTCCGACGAACGAGTCGGGCCCGTAGGTCGCCATGCACTCCAGCATCATGCCGCGGGCTCCCGAACCGTTGAGCGGCTTCATCAATGCCACGGGCACGGCGGCCACGAAGTCGCTATTTAGCCCGCAGGCCTCCACCACGTAGGTAATGCCGTCTTGAAGCATAGTGAGGGCTCCCGATGCCTTGAACACGCCGATGGCGGCCAATATGGCCACCACGTAAGGAATAAGGCTCACGGCCACGCCGAAGCCACCTTTGGCTCCTTCGATGAACGAGTCATAGACGTTGAGCCGTTTCCGCCACCCATAGCATACAAACATCAGGATGGCACCCAGGATAAGGCAACTTGTGAGCAGGCGGCAGAACTGCTGCACATGCTCGTTGTCCATGCCGTGCATGGCCCAGAACAATGCAGCCACCAGGCTCGCAATGACGGCGAACATGACGAGGAAAGCCCTCTGAAACAGGTTGATGCGCTGGAAAATGCTTACTACTATAAGGCCCACAATGGTTGAGCACATCGTGGTCAGAAGCAAGGGAATGAACACGTCGGTGGGGTCGGCAGAACCGGCCTGCGCACGATAAGCCATGATGGACACCGGGATGAGCGTCAGCCCCGACGTGTTGAGCACCAGGAACATGATCATGCTGTTGGTGGCCGTGTCTTTCTTGGGGTTCAGTTCTTGCAATTCTTGCATGGCCTTCAGGCCCACTGGGGTGGCGGCGTTGTCCAGCCCAAGCATGTTGGCCGAGATATTCATGAAAATGCTGCCCAGGGCCGGATGCCCCTTTGGCACTTCGGGAAAAAGCTTGGTGAGCACCGGCGACAATGCGCGCGCCATTTTGTTCACAAGACCGCTGTCCTCACCGATTTTCAGGAACCCCATCCATAGCGTGAGCGTTCCCGTGAGGCCGAGCGTCATCTCGAAGGCCATCTTCGACATCTCGAACGTAGAGTCCATCATCGAGGGCAGGGTGTCGGCATCGCCCATGAAGATGAGCCTCACCACGCCAATCACCGCACCGATGACAAAAAGTCCTATCCAAATATAGTTTAATGCCATAATGGTTGCAAAAGTACAACTTTTCTTTTATTTGGCCAAAAAATAAATGACAAAGTTGATGGTAGGGCGGGGGATAGGAACTATTGCGCTCCACTTAAACTTCAAAACTCAGAAGGACAAGCAAGGCTCACGTTCCTAAGTGGCGAAAGGTCAGAACTCCACGAGCACCCTGGCGTTGATTTGCCTGCCGGTGAGATAGTTGGGCACTGCGTATTGCTGGTTGGTGACGTCGGTAATCCAGTAGTAGGAGTTCACGTTGTTGATGCCGAAGAGGTTGAGGCAGTCGATGCCCAGCCAAAGATTGCGGATGGGATTCTTGGGTTGCTCGTGCTTCTCGTTGTTGATGGCCCTGAAGCTCATGCCGATGTCGGCGCGTTTGTAGGCCGGCGCCCTGAACGGCATCTTGTCGAGCGAGCGGTGCGGGGCACCGAAAGGCAGTCCGTCGGCGTATGCCAGTTTGAGCGACATCTTCCATCGCTCGGTGCCGGGGAAGTAGTCGGTGAAGAAAAGGTTCATGGCATAGCGCTGGTCGGTGGGCAACGGTATGCTGGTGCCGTTTATTTTCATACGGGTGTTCATCAACGAGAAGGTGAGCCACGAATCGCTGCCCGGCACAAACTCGCCGTAGAGTTTCATGTCGAGACCTGTGGCGTGGCCGTTGCACAGCTGGCTGGCATCGTACACAATCTTCACATTATCAACCGTATATGGCACAAGGTTCGAGAGGAACTTATAGTATGCCTCTGCCGTGAACTTGAAAGGCCTGCCCAGCATTTTGAAGCGTTGGTCGTAGGCGGCTATCAGGTGTATGGAGCGTTGGCTCTTGGTGTCGTTTCGCAAATTGGCAACGGTGATGCCGTTGGTGGTCAAGGTGTCCCTGAGTTCCTTGAAAAACGGTGCCTGGTAATAGAGTCCGGCGGCAAAGCGCAACGTTACATCGTGGTTCCATGCGGGCACTACGGCGAGCGACAGGCGTGGGCTGAGAATGCTCTCGCGGTTGTAGTTCCAGTGGCTGAAGCGCAGTCCGTAGTTAAGGGTGTAGAAAGTGGTTTGGGCGGCGTTCATCCATTTGTAGGTGTCCATGATATAGGTTTCCACCCTGTTGGCTTTCAATTCGTTGCGGGCTTTAAGTGAATAAATCATATAGAGGTCGCGCCCGGTGTGCGGTATGCTGTAGCCGCTGCTGTCGCGCATCTCGTATTCGTTGGAACGCTCGCGAATGTGCTCCATCTTGTAGGTGACGGCGGCCTGCATCTGGTGCTTCCCGAAGCGGTGGTCCATCAAGAGCTTCACGCTTTTCACGTCGGCCTTCAGGTAGTTGCGTGCATGCTCCATATAAGTTCCCACGCCGAGGTTCTCGCTGGTCTCGGTCTGCGTGAGCCAGTATTGCCCCTGAATGTCGTAGCGCTCCTGTTCATCGGTGCTGAAGGCCGATGCGATGAGCGAGAAACGGGTGTTGTCGGTGATGTGGCGCGTCAGGTTGACCGTGCCGAAGAACGTTCGGAACACGTCTTTCTCCTGTCCGTCGAAATAGACCCTGAACGACTTGACGCTCTCCATCGTTCCGAATTTCGTCTCGCGGTCTTGCGGATGGAAGTTGTAGTGGTTTTCCGAAATGTCGCCGATGACCTCCAGGCTCCAGCGCTTGTTGGGCTGCCAGGTAAGGTAGGTCTGGTAGTCGAGGAAGTTGGGCGAGTATTCGCCTTTCGTCTCCATTGACCCAAGGAGGTATTTGTTTGTCTTATAGCGTAATCCGTTGCTCCAGGTAAACTTTTTCTTTTTGTCGGCAAGGCCCAGATAGGCGCTTGCCCCGAGCAGGCTGGCCGACACGGAGCCTTCGATGCGTTGGGGCCGGCGGTAGGTGATGTCGAGGGCCGACGACATCTTGTCGCCATATTTGGCTTCATAGCCGCCGGTGGAAAATCCCACTCGCTCCACCATGTCGGGATTGATGACCGACAGACCTTCCTGTTGTCCGCTTCTTACAAGGAAGGGCCTGTAAACCTCCACATTATTTATATACACGGAGTTTTCGTCGAAGGAGCCACCCCTGACGTTGTATTGGCTCGAGAGTTCGCTATGTGTGGAAACGCCGGCCTGTCCCTGAATCATTTCCTCAACGACATTTCCGCTGGCTGACGGCTGCTGTCGCACGTCCTTCACGTCGAGTTGTTCGGTGCCGGTGGTCTGGCGCACGCGCTCGGTGACCACTACCTCGTTCAGCTCCTTGTTTTCCTCAATGAGCTGTATCTGAATGGTTTGCTTGCCGCGAGGCTTTCTCAGCACGCGGGTTTTCGTCTTATAGCCCACCATGGAGAATTTCACCTCCACGGAGTCCTGCGAAATCAACTCCATGGAGTATTCTCCCTTGAGGTTGGTCATGGCCACTTTTCCTTGTCGGAGCACCGACACGGTGACCATTTCCATGGGGTTCGACTGCTCGTCAACCACACGGCCCTGTAGGGTGAATGTCTGCGCCTCCGCCCGGGTAAAAAGGAACAGGAGGGCAGGCATGATAACAAGTATCAGTTTCTTCATTTTGATAATAACGCCGAGCGGGCCGATTTATTGTGTCATTCTGGTAGAACGCCTTGGTGACAATATCGTGTGAAACGGAAAAACATCCATCCTAATTGTCAAATTTTTTCAAAACCCAAGAAGGCTTGACCGCAAATTTCGGGGAGAAATCTTCAAGATTTCCCCTCTCAATCTTCAAGATTTCTCCCCGAAATTTGCGGTCAAACTTGGCGGTGTTTTCAACCTGTTGAAAATCAGCTTGTTACAAAATCGTCGGATTTTTGGTCGTTTTGTCAAAATTTTTCAAAATTTTTAGTCGCTTCGCTACCCACCGGAAATAAGCATTAAACAAAGTTGAAAAGTAGCGAGCAAAAAAAGAAGTTTTTGCCTGTTCGTACACTTTTCTTTTGTCGGCAAGGCGATAAATGAAAAAAAATATGTACATTTGCACGGATTTTTGCAAAATATCGAAATGAACGACGAGAAAAAGAAGCTTGCAAAGGAGAAACTCGTGGAATACCTGACGCAAAACGGGCATCGCAAGACGCCGGAACGCTTTGCCATTCTTGACGCGGTGTTCGGCTTCGACTCGCTTTTTACGCTGGCCGAACTGGGCAATGCCCTTGAAGACCAGAACTTCCATGTGAGCAAGGTCACGCTCTATAATGCCATCCATCTGTTTGAGCAACTTCACATTGTGGAGTGCCACCGCCTGGGCGGGGCCAGCCTCTACGAGGTGGCGACGAAAACGGGCAACAGCCATCAGATATGCACGGTATGCGGGAAGATGACGGTGTTCAACTCCTCGAAAATCCGTGCGGCGGTGGAGGAAACCCACCTGCGTCGCTTTCGCAAGGAGGGCTATTCGCTCTATGTCTATGGCGTGTGTAGTTCGTGCCAGGCCAAGATTACACGACAGAAGAACAAGAAAGTGAAAAATGAAGAGTAGGCAATTCCGACGCCAGGAAGCGAAGGCTCCTACAGAATGAGACCAGTCTTCTCATTTACATCAATAAAAATATCAAAACACAAATAGATAATGGAAAAAGGAAAAGTGGACGTTCTACTCGGATTACAGTGGGGCGACGAAGGAAAAGGAAAAGTGGTTGACGTGCTGACACCGCGCTACGACGTGATAGCCCGTTTTCAGGGCGGTCCCAATGCCGGGCACACCCTTGAGTTTGAGGGCGAGAAGTATGTGTTGAGAAGCATTCCGTCGGGCATCTTCCAGGGCGGCAAGGTGAACATCATTGGCAATGGCGTGGTGCTGGCTCCCGACCTGTTCATGCAAGAGGCCATGGACTTGGAAAAAAGCGGCCACGACCTGCGCTCACGGTTGCGCATTTCAAAGAAAGCCCATCTCATCATGCCCACGCACCGCGTGCTCGACGCCGCCCAGGAGGCCGCCAAGGGAAAGAGCAAGGTGGGCACCACGGGCAAGGGGATAGGCCCCACCTACACCGACAAGATTTCAAGAAACGGACTGCGCGTAGGCGATATCTTCGAGCATTTCGAGGAAAAATATGAGGCCCACAAGGCCCGGCACCTGAGTATTCTGCAATCGCTCGACTACACCGATTTCGACATTGAAGAAACCGAAAAGACGTGGATGAAGGGCATTGAATACATGAAGCAATTCAGCATTGTAGATTCGGAATGGGAAATCGACCAGATGCTGAAGTCGGGCAAAAGCATCCTGTGCGAGGGTGCACAAGGCACCATGCTCGACATTGATTTCGGAAGCTATCCCTTCGTGACATCCTCCAACACCATTTGCGCCGGTGCATGCACGGGCCTGGGCATCGGCCCCAACAAAATCGGGGAGGTCTATGGCATTATGAAAGCCTATTGCACACGGGTGGGCGCCGGACCATTCCCCACCGAGCTTTTCGACGAAACGGGAAGCCGCATACGCGACCTGGGGCACGAATATGGTGCCGTCACCGGCCGAGAAAGGCGGTGCGGATGGATTGACCTCGTGGCACTAAGATACGCCATTGCCGTGAACGGCGTCACCCAACTCATCATGATGAAGAGCGACGTGCTCGACGACTTCGACACCATCAAGGCGTGCGTGGCCTACAAGCATCATGGCAAGCTCATCGACCACATGCCCTATAGCATTGAGGAAGGCATTGAGCCCGTTTATGAAGAGTTGCCGGGATGGAAAACCGACATGACGAAAATGACCAGCCAAAAGGAGTTCCCCGAGGCATTCAAGAACTACATAGCGTTCCTTGAAAAAGAACTGCAGACGCCCATCACCATTATTTCCATCGGTCCCGACAGGGCTCAGACAATTTTGATAAACGACAAATAACAAAGAAGCCGGTGGGCTTCCTCATATACAAATAACACTATAATGGCCAACAAACCCAGCATACCCAAAGGCACGCGCGACTTCTCGCCAAGCGAGATGGCCAAGCGCAATTATATCTTCAATACCATCAGGGAAGTTTATTCACTCTACGGCTTCCAGCAAATAGAAACCCCCGCCATGGAATCTCTTCAAACCCTGATGGGGAAATATGGCGAGGAAGGCGACAAATTGCTATATAAAATCCTTAATAGCGGCAATTTCCTTAACAAGACTTCCGACGAAGAGCTCATCGGGCGCGACACCCTTCATCTGGCCGCCCGCATTTGCGAGAAAGGACTGAGGTACGACCTCACCGTTCCCTTTGCCCGCTATGTGGTGATGCACCGCGATGAGCTGGTGCTCCCTTTCAAGAGATACCAGGTGCAACCCGTGTGGAGGGCTGACCGTCCCCAAAAGGGCCGCTATAGGGAGTTTTACCAATTCGACGGCGACATCGTGGGAAGCGACTCCCTATTGAATGAGATAGAACTCATGCAAATCATCGACACCGTGTTCCACCGCTTCGGCGTCAGGGTTCAAATAAAAATCAACAACCGGAAGATTTTGGCCGGTATAGCCGAATTGATTGGCGAGGCCGACAAAATTGTCGCCATCACCATCGCCATGGACAAGTTGGAGAAAATAGGGCTCGACGCGGTGAACGAAGAACTGAGAAACGACGGCGTGGCGGAGGCTTCCATAGAGAAACTTCAACCTTTCTTCCATCTTTCGGGCGACAACGACGAGAAACTTCGTGCCCTCGAGGAAATCATGGCCCAATCGGAGGTGGGAACCAAGGGCGTGGAGGAAATGAGATACATCCTGGAACATCTCAAGACGATGGAAATAGAGAACGAGGTGCAACTCGACCTCACCCTGGCCCGTGGGCTCAACTACTACACCGGGGCCATCTTTGAAGTGAAGGCCAAGGACGTGCAGATAGGGAGCATCACGGGTGGTGGACGCTATGACAACCTGACCGGCATCTTCGGCATGCCCGGCATCAGCGGCGTGGGCATCTCGTTTGGCGTGGACCGCATCTTCGACGTTCTCAACGCGCTCGACCTTTATCCAAAGGAAACGGAGGTGGGCACCCAATTCTTGTTCGTGAACTTCGGCGAGAAAGAAGCGCTTTATTGCCTTCCGCTTATCTCAAAGTTCCGAAAGAACGGCCTTTCATCGGAACTCTTCCCCGACACGGCCAAGATGAAGAAGCAAATGGGATATGCCAACGCCAAGAAGATTCCCTTCGTGGTCATAGTGGGAGAGGACGAAATGGCCCAGGGCAAGTTGACACTAAAAGACATGGCCACGGGCGAGCAATCAATGCTCACGGCCGATGAGGTGATAAGCAAATTCCGGAATAATTAGTTCCCCCCCAAAAAACTTCAAACGATGAGCAGAAAAGGTTTCTACGTGTTTTTCATGGCCATTGCCGGCCTTTTGTCGTTGTCGGCCTTTTCGGGCGACGACACCATCACCGTCTTCATGATTGGCGATAGCACCATGGCCAACAAAGACATCTCGGGCGACAAGCAGGAACGTGGATGGGGCATGGTGCTTCAATCCTATTTCACCGACCATGTGCGGGTGGACAACCATGCCGTGAACGGAAGGTCGAGCAAAAGCTTCATTGACGAGGGCCGGTGGGAGAAAGTGCTTGAAAAACTCAAGCCCGGAGATTATGTGTTCATACAATTCGGGCACAACGACGAGAAACCCAACCCCGACCGCCATACCGACCCCGGAAGCACTTTCGACGACAACCTCCGGAGATTTGTGGTGGAGACAAGGGCAAAGGGCGGCATACCCGTGTTGTTCAATGCCGTGGTGAGAAGGAATTTCCATTTGCAAACCGATAACACCGTTGACGATGAGTCGCTTAGGAATACCGTCTATGAAGATGAGGTGGTGAATAGCGACACGCTTGTTGACACGCACGGTGCCTATCTTCTCTCGCCCCGGAATGTTGCCCGGGAACTCCATGTGCCCTTCGTGGATGCCAACAAGATAACGCACGACATAGAGCAGAACCTCGGCGTGCTGGGCTCGCGCCGTCTCCACATGTGGTTCAAGCCCGACGAGCATCCCTCCGTTCCCAAAGGACGTAAGGACAACACGCATTATAACATCTATGGCGCGCATGTGGTGGCCGGCATCCTCATCGACGAGATTGCCAAGAAGGTGCCGGCCTTGACGCCCTTCGTCAACCATCACGACATTTCGGTGGCAAAAGACGGAAGCGGGCATTATTTCTCTCTCCAGGAGGCCGTGGACGTGGTGGCAAAGGGCTTCATACCCTCGCCAAAAGGCCTGGGAATGGTGAAAGCTCCCAAGACGGTCACCATCCTCGTGGGCGAGGGGAAATGGGAAAAGCCCCGCGTTCCGGCGAATGTTGACATTCGTTTCGACATGAGGCCCGGCGCACAATTCATCAAATAGCCGTTCAGGGAATTGGTCGTTTGACGGTTACCCCTATCATTATAAATTAACATGCAACTACATTTCACGGGCATCATCATTGCCGCAAGCACATTCCTCATCATCGGCTTGTGCCATCCGCTTGTCATCAAACAAGAATATTATACCGGCACGCGCTATTGGTGGGTGTATCTGCTCATCGGCATAGCGTGCGTGTCGGCGGCTTTCTTTATTCCCAACTTCTTTGAGTCGGAACGCACGGGCATCATCCTTTCGTCAATACTCGGTGTCATGGGGGCGTCGTTCCTATGGGGCATTGGTGAACTCTTCTCTCAAAAAAAGCGGGTGGAAAGGGGATGGTTCCCAATGAACCCCCAAAGGAAACACGAATATAAGAGGTCGGCCGAGTAATCCATAATCGCTTGCCAATCCATGAATTACAAATCTTTGCTAAACATTTCCCAAAAGACACTTTGAAAACGTCCCTCATCCTCATAGGTAAAACGACCGACAAGCATTTGGAGGCGTGCATCACCGACTATATTGGTCGGGTGGGGCGGTATATGCCTTTCGAGTTGGTGATTATTCCCGAGTTGAAAAACACCAAAAACCTCAGTGGAGAGCAACAAAAGACGAAGGAGGCCGAATTGCTGAAACGCCACCTTCAACCCTCCGACTATGTGGTATTGCTCGACGAGCACGGCAAGGAAATGAGGAGCGTGGATTTTGCCCAATGGCTTCAACGCACCCAACAAAACACCCGTAGGCTGGTGTTCGTCGTAGGAGGTCCCTATGGCTTCTCGGGCGATGTCTATGAACGTGCTGACGAAAAACTCTCGCTCTCGAAAATGACCTTCTCGCACCAGATGGTGAGGCTCTTCTTCATTGAGCAGCTCTATCGGGCGTGCACCATCATTAAGGGTGAACCCTATCACCATGAATAGAGCGATTGGCCAAACGGGAGATTTCCACTAAAATAATGTATCAAAAAAAACCATGTATAAGCATATAGTAAGTTTTTTCATAGTGCTCCTTCTCGCCTTGTCGTCTAACGCACGAGGCCAGAACTACACGGTCGTTATTTCCATGGACGGCTTCAGGTGGGATTACCCTCAATGGTACGAAACGCCGTTCATCGACTATGTGGCCTCGGTAGGTGTGGAGTCGGCACTTATTCCGTCGTTCCCTTCAAAGACTTTTCCCAATCACTACACGCTTGCCACGGGGCTCTATCCCGACCATCACGGCATTGTTGCCAACAAGTTCTACGACCCATCGACGGGAACCTTTTTCTCCTTGTCGAATATGAAGTCGAAGTACAACCCCGATTATTATGGCGGCGAACCCATTTGGTTGACGGCCCAAAAGAACGGCATCAAGACGGCCGTGTTCTATTGGCCCGGCTCCGATGTGGGTGTCAAAGGTCAACATCCTTGGTTCTTCCTCAAATACGATGAAAAGCCGCGATGGAGTTTCCGGAAACGGGTTGACGGCATCGTGGAGATGTTGAACCGTCCCCTTTCCGACCGTCCCCGGCTCATCATGGCTTATTTCGAGCAACCCGACGCCTACGGGCACAATTCGGGCCCGCAATCTAAGACCACGAGAAGGGCCGTTGAGGAAATGGATGCCTTGATGCGCGACCTTTATATAGGCATCAAGTCAACCCATGTGGGCGACTCCGTCAACTTCATCATGCTCTCCGACCACGGCATGACCTCATTGTCGCCCGACCGCATCATCGACATCAAGAAGATGCTCAAGCCCCAATGGTACGAGGCCGTGGAGGGCAATGTGCCGGCCAATATCTATGTGAAGGAGAATTGTGTTGACTCCGTTTACGAGTGCTTGAAAAATGTGGCGCACATCAGGGTGTGGAAGAAGAAAGACATTCCCCCGTACCTTCATTATGGGTCGAATGAGCGCGTGGGCGAGGTTGTGGCATGCCCCGACCTCGGATGGGTGTTTGGCAATGAGTTGGAGGAATGGGCCACTCATGGCTTCGACCCATATTATAGCGACATGCACGCCCTTTTCCGCGCCGTGGGTCCCGATTTCCGGCACGTCGCCATGCCTCATTTCCCCAATGTGTGCGTCTATCCCCTCCTTTGCCGGTTGCTCGGCATAGCGCCTTCGGAAAACGACGGTACCCCGGAGCCCATGGAACAAATGCTAAATGAACGCGCCCGGAAGAGGGGAGGGGAGTGAACGCTCCCAAAAAGTCTGAAATAAAAACAATCATCAAATCAACAATAAATTATGGAAAGAACATGGAGATGGTTTGGCAAGAACGACAAGATAACGCTTGCCATGCTACGTCAAATTGGTGTTGAGGGCATAGTGACGGCCCTTCACGATGTTCCCTTGGGTGAAGTGTGGACCAGGGAAAAAATCCACGACCTCCGTACCTACATCGAGGGTTTCGGCATGAGATGGTCGGTGGTGGAAAGCCTTCCGGTGGTGGAAACCATCAAGTATGGAGGCCCCGACCGCGACGAGCAGATAGAGGTTTACAAGCAAGGTTTGCGCAACCTATCGGCCGAGGGCATCCATACCGTATGCTATAACTTCATGCCGGTGCTCGACTGGGCGCGCACCGACCTGCTCCACCCCAATCCCAACGGCACGAGCAACCTCTATTTCTCCTACTCAGAGTTTGCCTATTTCGACATCTACATCCTCCAACGCGAGGGTGCACGCCAGGAGTGGGCCGCCTTCAACCGGTTCCCCGGCCGGAACGTGTTGAAAGAGGCCGACGACCTCGCCCAGACCATGACTCCCGAGGGCAACCGCAAGTTGGTTGAAAACATCATCATTAAGACGCAAGGCTTCGTGAGCGGGAACTTTAGCGAGGACGACACGCGCCCCATAGAGCGTTTCCGCGAGTTCCTCGACCTCTATAAGGGCATCGGCAAAGAGGAGTTGAGGGCCAACATGAAGTATTTCCTCGAAGCGGTGATGCCCGTATGCGAGGAGTGCGGCATGAACCTTTGCGTGCATCCCGACGACCCGCCCATTCCCGTGCTCGGCCTTCCGCGCATCGTGAATAGCGACGAAGACATCGATTGGTTCCTCCATGCCGTTGACAATCCTCATAACGGCCTCACTTTTTGTGCCGGCTCGCTTAGCGCCGGAGCCCATAACGACGTGGTGGCCCTGGCAAGGAAATACGCCTCGCGCACGCATTTCGTGCACCTCCGCTCATGCCATATCTTCCCCAACGGCGACTTCACCGAGGCCAGCCACCTGGGAGGGCGCGCCGACCTCATTGAACTTACGCGCATCTTCGAGAAGGAAAATCCCGCCCTTCCCATGCGCGTGGACCACGGCATGACCATGCTTGGCGATGAAGCGCGGAACTACAATGCAGGCTATTCCTTCCTGGGCCGTATGTTCGCTCTCGCACAGGTGCAAGGCATCATGGCCACCGTGGACCGCGAATTGGGAATACCCTACCGCCAGCCCGGGTTCTTCGATTGTTAACTCCTTAATATCAAATAAATTATGAACGAACTTTTCAATATCAAAGACAACGTTACCGTTATTACCGGCGGCACGGGCGTCCTCGGGCGTGCCATCGCGAAATACCTGGCATTGAACGGTGCCAAGGTCATCATCCTCGGGCGTAACGAGGAAACGGGAAAAAGAATCGTGGAAGAGGCATTGAAAGAGAATGCCGTCATTGAATTCATGAAAACCGACGTGATGAACCAGGAGACGGTTCAACGTAATTGTGACGACATCGTGGCGAAGTACGGGCGCGTGGACACCCTTCTTAATGCCGCCGGCGGCAACATGCCGGGCGCCACCATCTCTCCCGACCAGACTTTCTTCGACCTGAAGGCCGAGGAGTTCCAGAAGGTTCTCTCGCTCAACCTTACGGGCACCGTCATCCCCACCCAGGTGTTCTTGAAGCCCATGGTTGCCCAGGGATGTGGAAGCATTATCAATTTCTCGAGCATGGCCGCCTTCCGCCCCATGACGCGCGTGTGCGGATATGCTGCAGCCAAGGCCGGCATCAGTAATTTCACCGCCTATATGGCCACGGAGTGCGCGCGGAAGTTCGGCGAGGGCATCCGCGTCAACGCCATCGCCCCGGGCTTCTTCATCACCGAGCAAAACCGTGCGCTCCTTACCAATCCCGACGGCTCGTTCACCCAGCGCGGACAAGACGTCATTCGTCAGACGCCCTTCCAACGCATGGGAGCGCCCGAGGAACTTTGCGGAACCATCCATTATCTCATGTCGGAGGCCGCGAAGTTCGTCACCGGCACGGTGGCCGTTGTTGACGGAGGTTTCAATGCCTTCGCCATGTAGGAATCATTGTTCCCGTCCTTCCATCCAAAGAAGGGCGTTTTGAGCCGCATGGCGAATGCCATAGTGGTTGGAAGAAAGGGCTTGGGAGGCGTGTTGAAGGAAGAAATTTTTACTTTCCGCGCTTATTTCCAAGCCCTTTTTTAATAAGCACGAAAGGAGTGAAAAGCCACCTATCTGGCTTAGGATTTCGGGGCTCGAAATGAAGTGGCGGGCCAATTCCACGGCTAGCCCATGATGTTGCAAGAGGTTGAAGGCCAATTGTTCGGCCACTTCTTGCGTGGTGGCTCCGGCCATCCATTCCCGGGCCGTCTCCCCATCCATTTCCGCCGGAGGCATGAGCATGGTTGCAAGGATTTTACACTCGCGCACATCGTCTTTCCATAGTTCCCGTGCCAGGGCTCCGTCCTTGCCTATCTCGGCGGCTTGTTGCCGTAGGTCGGTGAGTGCCACGCCCCAATTGATGTGGTAATGAAGGCCTTTCCCGCGCATGGAGCGCGAGGTTTCGCCGTTCATCAATAGCCGGAATCCGCGCCTTATGAGGTTGGCCCGTTCCTTTACGTTTCCATTGTTCATATCAAGGTGGCGTAATCGCGGCTATATCGGAGCATCTGGTGTTCGTAGGTTTCGCCATAGTCAACCCTGATGTCGGTGATGTTTCCCCGATGGTCTTTCTCGGGAATGAGCACGGGGTTGATGAATCCCTTATAGGGTGCGAGGCCCAGGCGTTCGTATCGCGCGAGAATTTCCTTGTGAATCACGGGGTCCACGCTCACGGCATAGCGCTCCACGAGTTCCCTTGCCCCACGATAATCGCCCTCGCTCTTGATGCGTTGCACCTCTCCGAGCAACACTCCCACCAATCGCCTTAGTTCCCCGTAGTCATTGATTTTCAAGTAGGTCTTCCCCCCGATGTTCACCATTTCCATGGCCTTGCCCGCGTCGGCATGTGCGAGGCACCACCGTGCTATGAGCGCCCTGTTGCGCATGTGTGCCTCCTCGATGTTGTGTCCGGGCGATATTCTCGTGAGTTGTGTGAGAAGGCCGTTCATTATGTAGGAATAATAACACGCCTTGTAGGCCTGGGGAGAGTCGAGGAGGCCGAGTTCCACGAGTTTCGCGTCGGCCATGAAATAAAGCGCGAAGAGGTCGGCGCGTGCCTCCTCGATGGTGGCAGCATAGGCCTTCAGGGCGTCGGGGTCGGTGCCGGGCAATAATTGCCCGCTCCCATGGCCCAGGCATTCGTGCAAGTCGGTGTGAAGGTCGTCGCACGCATCGCCGTATTGTTCGATGAGTGCGCGCGTGGGTTGGTCAATCACGAATTCCTCCTTGAACCCGTTTCCCTTGGCGGCCTGGGCGTAGGCCTCGGTGAGGTTTCCTATGGTGACGCTCTTCGAGCCGTATTGTTCCCTTATCCAATCGGCGTTGGGGAGGTTGATGCCGATGGCCGACGCGGGATAGTTCTCGCCTCCGAGCATGGCGGCGTTGACCACGGTGGCGCTCACGCCCTTCACCTCCTTCTTCTTGAAACGCGCGTCGGTGGGTGCGTGGTCCTCAAACCATTGTGCGTTTCGGCAAATGATTTGGGTGCGAAGGGTGGCCTCGGGGTCGCGATATTCCACGATGCCCTCCCACGAGCCTTTCAACCCCAGGGGGTCGCCGTAGGTTTCTATGAATCCGTTGATGAAGTCCACCTGGGCGTCTTTCTCCTTCACCCACGCAATGCAATAACGGTTGAAGTCTTGTAAATCGCCTGAACGATAGAAGGTTATGAGTTGGCGTATGTATTGTTCCTGCTTTTCGTTATCGGCGTAGAGGGCGGCTTTTTCCAGGCATTCCACTATCTTTACGATGGCGCGCCCATAGCGTCCTCCGGCCTTCCACACGTCTTCCATGATGACCCCCTGGCGCTTCACCAACGTGCTATTGAGTCCGTGGCTTGGGGGCATGTCGGTGTGTGCGTCGGCGGCTTTCTTCTTCTCGTAGAAGTCCTCGGCCTCCCCTTGCGTGAGGTTGTCGTAGAAATGGCATGCCGAAGTGAGCACGAGGTCTTCACCGTCGGCCTTGTTCACGCGCATGGGCAGGGTGTGGGGGTCGAAGATGACGGGTGAGAGTTGGTTGCACAAGTCTTGAGCCGTTTCTTCTTCGCCAAGTGGAAGAAGGCGTGGCGGGGTGGTTTCAACGAGTGTGCGGAAGTATTTTTCGGAGAATCGTGGTTCGAATTTCCGGCATCCGTAATGATGGTATATGCCGTTTGAGAACCACACGCGCTTGAGGTATTCCTCCAGGTGGGTGAACTCCTCCGTGTGCTCTTTCTCCTTGTGCCATAGGAAGATGGCCTCGAGCGTCTTCCTGATGCGGAGGTTATGCTTGCCGTATTGGTCGAAGGTGATGTCGCGCCCGTAGATGGCGGCTTCCGAGAGATAGTAGCAAAGAATGCGTTGGCGTGGTGAAAGGCGCTCAAAGCCTTTCAAGCGGTAGCGCAACATCTGTATGTCGGCAAACCGCTCGTCGGAATAGTGGAAAGCTGGGGATGGCATTTATGAGTGATGGGTTTATGAGGGAGCCGCCCCGGCCCCCGGTAAGGAGGGGAGCCCTTGGCCCTCACTCGCTTGCCGTTGGCGGGGTGCTATGTTGTAGGCGGTACTCGCGCGGCGTCATTCCCGTTACCTTGTAGAAGGCAGAGTAGAACGATTGGCGGTTGGAGAACCCTACGATGGAACTTATTTCGGCCATGTTCATGCCGTCATAACGTTTGTCGGTGAGCAACGTCATGGCTTCGTCAATGCGAAACTTGTTGATGAAAGCGGAGTAGTTGGAATGGAATCGCACGTTGATGACGGCGGAGACGTATCGCGTGTTAGTGCCCAGGTCCTCGGCCAGGCGCCGTGCGTTGTAGTCCTTTTCCTTGTACTTCTTTTTCAACAGGACGACCTCGAGGATTCTTTCCTTTAGTTCGTCCATGAGTTTCGGGTTAATGAGGCTCCTGTAGGCGGCCTCTTTCTTTGTTTGGCTCGTAATGTTGTTTTTTGGCATTGTTTTAAAATATGTAGCGTCGAGTAGATATGCAAATATAGTAAAAAAATTTCAATGGCGAATTAAATTTTAAATATTTTAACGCAAAACGGGGAGCATACGGGTTTTCCGGCTCTTTTGCACTTACTTTGACAACAATATCGGCTATAGGGTGTACAATTCGACACTTTTTTTTCTTAGGTGTTTTTCCCCGAAATATCATGCGTTTCATACGGCGTTTAAGAGTTTCTCGTAGGGGGCGGTGCTCTCTGGAGCCCCAAGATACTCCGACGCTCGTAGGAGCCGATGCAAAGAAACTCCGACGCTCTTAGGAGCCGATGCAATGATACTCTGACGCTCTTAGGAGCCGACGCAATGATACTCTGACGCTCTTAGGAGCCGACGCAATGATACTCTGACGCTCTTAGGAGCCGACGCAATGATACTCTGACGCTCTTAGGAGCCGACGCTTCCAAGCGTCGGAGTAATAAATAATCATTGGTTCGGTCATATAAAGTTACTCCGACGCTTGGAAGCGTCGGCTCCTATAGTGTTGGCTCCTATAGCGTCGGCTCCTATAGCGTCGGCTCCTATAGCGTCGGCTCCTATAGCGTCGGCTCCTATAGCGTCGGTTCCTATGGCGTCTGCTCCTTTAGCGTCAAACGGAGTACAATTTCCCTTACGGGACGAAGGAACTTCAAGAGTTCCTCGGGCGTGGCGCAAGACCCCGTCCAATAGAGTTTCCGGGCGAGGAAGGTTGCGATGACACAAAGGCAATACACATTATTTATATTGTAATAGTCGGGCATGGCGTCCACATTGAAACAATGCACCCAACTTAGGTAGTCGGCCGGCGAAGTGCAGAACCCGAATTTCCGCTCCATCCCCCGCCCGTTGGAAGGCTTTGCACCCTGCTCCAGTTGAGGAATGAGTGAAAACGCCTCATCCCAGAACTCGGGTGTTATGGCGTCAATCTTTTCCTTGTATCCCTGAACGGCCTCATGGTCGCCCAATAAAGTGAGCGACTCCTCCCAAAAACACTTGCGATAATATTCCTCATCGTCGCTTGAGAAGCAACAAATGACGACCTGCCCTTCGTAGTCGTCCCTGATATGCTCGAAGACGGTGCGGAGGGCAATGCGTGCCGCCTCGTCCTTGGGGAACCCGTACACGCCGGTGCTGATGCACGGGAAGGCGATGCTCGAAAGGTTGTGCTCAACGGCCAACTTCATGGCCGAGTCGTAACACGAGGCGAGCAGTCCGCTTTCCCCCTGATGGCCGCCAAACCACACGGGCCCAACGGCATGAATCACCCGTTTGCAAGGCAGGTTGTAGGCGCCTGTCATCTTGCACTGGCCGGTCTCGCATCCCCCGAGCGTCCGGCACTCCTGTAGCAGCCCCCTGCCCGCCGCGCGGTGGATGGCGCCGTCCACGCCTCCGCCTCCGAGAAGCGACCTGTTGGCAGCGTTGACAATGGCCTCCGTGGGGAGTTGGGTGATGTCGCCGACCATGATTTTAATTCTTTCGCTATATGTTTCCATGTGCTTATGTATTTAGAAATGAGTCGCTTGTCTTTCAACAAACTTTGCTACGTAATCCTATAGGAATTTGCCGCCATCTAAAAGGTGAAAAATGGAAAAGGTGAAAAAGGTTGCGCCATCAGTAACATCTAAACTCCTAAAGATGGATGCTGATGGGACCGAAAGTCCAGGAAGGGAAATGGGTGCCATCGTCAAGAATGATTTCTGCCTTGGAGAACATCACATGGCCGATAATCCTCTCGTGCGATTGTTGCTCACCATCGCCTTCCACCATCACTAAATCCAACTCCGGAATGAAGTCGGGGTTCGTTCTATACCGGTAGAGCACGAAATGCTCCGTACATCCCGGGCGATAAACATTCCAGAATGATTCGCGTGTCAGGTTTTCCACCTCACGCCAGTCTTGCTTTTTTTCCAATCTTATATTCATTGCAAAACACAGAATAATCGCTCATCAATGTTCCAGAAACTCAGGTTGCCGCCGTACGGCATAACCAAGCTCGGTTGAGGTGCATTTAAGCACCCTTGATGCTTATAGATATACATTTGCAAAAATACAATGTTTTTGTTGAAATATCCACGCATACGTTAAATAACATAGCGCAAATCGTCTTATTTAACAAATTTCCTGTTTCTTGTTTGTTTATTCTGAAGTAACAATGAATTGTTTGTACACGTTTCAAATGTCCGAGGAGCGCCCCGGTTTTTCTTTATTTTGAGATGGATAGCGGGGTGGGGGAAAATTGATGAAAAATCTTGACAAAATCTCTCATTTTTCGTGCGTTTTGTAACTTGTTGAAACTCAGTTGATTGCAAATGGCCTGTGGTTTGACCGCAAATTTTGGGGAGAAATCTTCAAATTTTCTCCTCTCAAACTTCAAAATCTCTCCCCGAAATTTGCGGTCAAACCTTTTGAGGCGACCAAAAAACGATGAAAAATCTTGACAAAACCGATGGCGTTTCGCTAAATGAAAAATGATGGCGCTTCGCTAAATGATAAATTATAAATGATAAAGTCGGCAGGCTTTTTCACCAGCCTTCTTTTCTGGAGAATTTGCTATTCTTCGGAACATCGGTTATCCCATCTGGTATTATAATTCAACAATTTTGCTTACAAAAAAGTAATAATTATCTTTACATTCCGCTGAAAATGCTTATATTTGCACGCAATAAAGAAATGTTTATGAAAAAATTACTATTTGTCGTTGCAGTACTGTCATTGCTCTTGGCCTGCAACAAAGGAAGCCAGTCGGGAATTTCTGCCCCGTCAAACGGCGAAAATGCCGTCGTCAATAACATCATGACGCGTACCAGCATCCGTGCCTATACAGGGCAGGCCGTTAGTGCCGACACCATCGAGACGCTGCTGCGCGCCGGCATGGCAGCGCCCACCGCCGTGAACAAACAGCCGTGGCACTTCGTGGTTGTCACCGACCGCGAGAAACTGAAGGGCATTGCCGTTGCAAATCCCAATGCAGGGATGGCGGAGAAAGCACCGCTGGCCATCGTCGTATGTGATGACTTGGAAAAGGCTCTCGACGGCCCCGCCCGTGAATACTGGATTCAGGACTGTTCTGCCGCAACGGAGAATATCCTGCTGGCCGCCCACGGACTGTGACTGGGTGCCGTATGGACTGGCATCTATCCAAAAGACGAGCGCGTTTCGGTCTTCAACAATCTTCTGAAACTTCCACGACACATCATTCCACTTTGTGCCATCATCATCGGCCATCCTGACGAGGCGCCACAGCCAAAGGACAAATGGACACCCGGGAATATATCTTACAATGAATTTGGAAGCCAAGAATAAAAAGGGCTATTCGTCAAAAAAAACAGCGAAAGCAGAGGGATGGACGGATTAAAGAGAAAAGCTGCCGCGTCGGTGCTCCTGATGGTAAGCCTGGGACATTTGCTGAACGACATGTTCCAGGCCGTGATTCCTTCCGTCTATCCCATGATTAAGGAGTCGTTGGGGTTGAGCTTTATGCAGATAGGGGCCATCACGCTGACCAATCAGATTACATCGTCCCTCCTGCAGCCGTTGGTCGGCTACTTTTCCGACAAACACCCCCGGCCCTACGGTTTGGTGGCTGGCATGTGTTTCACGCTGGCCGGACTGCTGATGCTGTCCATGGCCGACAGTTTTCCATTGGTGCTTTTCTCCGTTGCCCTTGTGGGCATAGGCTCTTCCGTGCTTCACCCCGAGTCCTCAAAGATTGCGCGGATGGCGTCGGGAGGTGCCAAGGGCATGGCGCAGAGCATTTTCCAGATAGGCGGGAACATGGGGCGCGCTGTCGGGCCTGTGATGGTGGCCCTCATCGTGGTGCCTCACGGGCAAGGCAGCATACGGTGGTTTGCACTCCTGGCAGTGGTGGCCATCTGGGTGTTGGCAAAAATCAGCAGCTGGTATAAAAAACAACTGGAACTCTATGGCCGGAGCAAGAGTAAGTTCGACATTGAAAACGACACTCATCTCTCGAAGCGACAGATTGCCATTGCCCTGACCGCCCTGCTGGTGCTGATGTTCTCCAAAGACTTCTATACGGCCAACATCCAGAACTACGTCACCTTTTACATGATAGACAAGTTCGGCCTCTCGGTGGCATCCTCACAGTATGTGCTTTTTGCTTTCCTGGCATCTACGGCCATCGGACTTCTTATAGGTGGGGAGCTGGGAGACCGCTACGGGCGGAAGTACGTCATCTGGTTCAGCATCCTCGGTTCGTCTCCCTTTGCCATGCTACTCCCTTACTGCGACCTGACGTGGACCATCGTGATGGCCATCCTTGTAGGGCTGGTCATGTCGTCGGCAATGTCTGCCATCCTTGTCTATGGGACGGAGCTGCTGCCCGGCAATGTGGGGATGATTTCGGGCGCGTTCTTCGGACTGTCCTTCGGTCTGGGCGGCATCGGCTCGGCACTGTTCGGCTGGATGGCAGACCTGACAAGCATCCAGTTTGCGTTTCAGTTGACGGCTTTCCTTCCACTGCTGGGCATAGCGGCCTACTTCCTGCCCAACATCAAGGAATAAGCCATATATTATTGAAATTGAATAATAAGTAAGTGAACAAAAATAATTGTAAGTGTTTTTCTAAAACGAATTATCCTAATTGTTTTTTAATTTTCCTCTAATTATCTTCAATATTAAAGGGGCAAAGAATTAAAACAGAATTAAGACAAATTCGTTTCAATATAATAAGATAATGATGTTTTACCACTTATCATCGAAACCGCATAAAAAAATCCGAATATCTCTTGCATATTCAAAA
>JAFVHN010000025.1 GCA_017474515.1 Prevotella sp.
AAGAGTGAAGAGTGAAGAATGAAGAGTGAAGAGTGAATTAGCCCACCCCCTGCCCCTCCCATAGGAGGGGAGAACTACCGCCAACTGGCTTTCCCCCAAGGGAGGGATGAGAGGGGGCTAATTCATTCTTCACTCTTCATTCTTCACTCTTCACTTATTTCGCTTATTTCACCAGCTTCGTGGTGACGGTCTTGCCACTCTTCAGCGTCTGAACGCGGATGATGATGCCGCGGGCACTCTCTGAAGTCCGCATGCCGTCGATGCTGTAATAGGTGGTGTTCACCACGTCGTCACCGGAAACTTCCACAAGCTCAATGCCCGTGGGGTCGTAAGCAATACCGAAGCCGCCCATGGCGTTGGCAGCACGCACGGTGATGTTTCCGTCGATGCCGCTGACGTTATAACTGCGGTCGGTGGTAACGGCTTTCAGATGGTTGTCCACGAAGATGGCAAAGAGCGTTGCATCGGAAGAAGCCTCCCAAGTGACCACGCCGCCCTCAACCTTGAGGTTGTTCACCACGGCCTGCACGGTGGCCTCCTGCGGTGTCCAGTTGGTGAACACCTTGTCGATGGTGTATTCGGCGGCCTGCTCGGCGGTGAGGATGGTTTCCATTTCGTTCACGTCCTTGTCCTTGACGAACTTCACGATATTGCTCTCGGGCGACACGACGTTGCCTTCGGGGTCAACGGAACGATATTCCACGAACCTGTCGGCCACCACGTTCATGCCCTGTGGCGTGAAGCGGGTTGCGGAAATCTCCGTGGGCTGGTTGAGCGTGGTGTTGAGGAATGCCAGTCGCGACACACCGCCCCATGCGCGGCCGAAGTTGAACTTCGCCGCCTTGTTCTCGACGGTGCACTGGTTGAACACGTAGCCGTAGTGGTTGCTGGCGTCGATATACGGTGCGGTGAGGGTGGCCTCTCCGCTCTTTCCTGTTGCCGAGCGCGACTCAGCCACGAGGAGACAACGGTCGTAGAACACGTCGCCGCCGCCGCAGAGGAAGTCAACGCATCCGTGCAATTCGCTGGTTTCCCAATAGAACTGAGAGTTGGAGTTGCTATAGTAAGTGTCCTGATACGACAACATGCGCACGTTCTTGCTGATGGTGCGCTGGCCCTTGTCTTGCAGGCAAACGGCGCGTCCGCCCACCTGTCCGGCGGCCCCGGCACCATAGTAGTCGAGGGCGTTTTGCAATGTCAGGTCTTGCAAGTAGAGGTTCGAACTGGTGTTGAGGATGGTGGCTGTGGTGCCGATGCCCTCAATGGCGCGGTCGGGAGCATTCTTGATGATGGTGCCCTCCATGGATTGTCCCACCAGCGAGAGGTTGCTCCGGCTGATGGTGGTGAGCACGGTTTCGCCAAGGTCGTAGGTGGCGTCGGGCAGGAAGATGACTTGGCGGTCGGTGCCCTGCAGGCCGTTGGCCAGCTCAAGCATGGTGAGGAGGTTGCTGCCGTTCTCTGTGTCGGTTTCCCCGAGCTTCACGATGTAGAGGTTGGTGCCCTCCACCTGCGTGTAGGGATTGTCGGACATGTTCACGATGCTGATGTTATGGATGTATGTGGCCCCGCTGGGGAAGGTGAGCGTCAGCTCTCCGCCGCCCTGTGCGCCGTCATACTGCAATGTGGTGGAAGCGCCGTCGCTGCTGGCTTTTGCGCTCACCGAGCCCACCACGGTCGAGCCGTCGGGAGCCGTCAGCGTGAGGTCGCCGCTGGCGGAATACTGGCAGAGGCCAATCTTCACATAGCCCTTTCCGGCCATGGTCAGCTTCACCTTGTCGCCGCCGGCAAATGCCCATCCGTGCTGTTTGTCGTGCCAATAGCCGCTGCCTTCCATGTCGAGCATTTCATGGTCGGCGGGGTCGAAGTACATGTCGGTGAGGTCGTAGTCGTAGCGGGCCGTCGTCGTGGCCTGCTCGATGCGTGTGACGAGTGCAAAGAGATTCGTGTTTTCGGTGAAGGCGTCGCCAATCTTGTACTTGCGGTTGCCGCTTCCGCTCAGTGCTGCCGCCCATCCGCGGAAGGCGCTGCCCTCGGCCACGGTCACTTTCGAGGCATCAACGTCGAACTGCTCGATGGGTGCATCCTTCTCAATGGTCTGCGTGCCCAACACGGTGGTGCCGTCAACATCATAGTAGGTAAGCGTGAAGTCGGGCTTCTGCACGAAGTTGGCCACCCACTTCATGGTGATGTTGTTGTGGGTGACGGGAATGGTGACCACGCAACCGGTGTTGTCACCCTCGTAAATGATTGTTCCCACGGTGCCTTCCTTGGCCACCACGTCGCTGACGGGGTTGGCGGCACTGATCATGGTTTCCTTCTTCGAGAGTTCAATTGTTGCCACATAGTCGTCGCCGCTGATGGCGAAGGTCTTCTCAACGTCGTAGGTCACGCCGTTGGCCACGAACGACGAGAGGATGGGAATTTCCTGCTTCTTGCCGTTCAGGGTGCCTTCAATGACGATGTCGGCAAATCCGTACTGCTTGTTGTTGGCCAGGCTATAGAGGTTAAGCTGCAAGCCACATTCACCTTCGCCGGCCGTGGCTCCTGAAAGCTCGAAGGAATAGACCGACGGCCCTTCGCCGTTGTTGTTGCGGTTGGGCGTTTCACCTTCTGCCAATACCAGTTTGTCGCCGTTGGGGCTCACCCATGCGATGTCAATCTTTCCGCCGTCGGTTCCCCAGCGGTTGGCTTTGAGCGTTACCTTCGACGGGGTGAACGTCAGTCCGGGATAGGGACGGATGAGGAACTTGATGGCGTTGCTCTCGTCGGGTGCCGACTGCTGCTCGGTGGGGTTGATTTGCGTCAGCGTGATGTCGTTGTGGGCGCGGCTTCCGAAGTAGTTGAGGTTGCTGCCCAGTGTGACCTTGCTGGTGAGGAAGAACTCCTCGGCCTCTCCGAAGTTGGCCTTCTGGTCGGGCGTGCCCAGGTTGTAGGGGAATGTTGCGGTGACGGCCTCGTTCTCCAGGTCGGTCTTGACGGCCTGCACCGAGATAAACGGCATGTAGGTGGCGTTGTAGATGGTCAGCGTGGTTGCCCCGCCGCTATAGGTGCCGTAGGTGATGTTGTTCACGCGGTCCTGGTGCCAGCAGTTGTTCTCGGCGGGCACGTTGAAGGCCAGCACTTCCTCGCCGTTGGCGTTTTTCACGGTCACGGTGGCGCTGCCATATTGGCAGTTGCCGATGCCTATCTTCACGTCGCCGGGCACCTTCACCGTAGCGGTGGTCTTGGTCCAGCCGTGCGAGTCGTCGTGCCAGATGCCGTCAACCACGATGTTGGCGCCGGGGTCGTCGGCGGCCACGCGCTGCTGGGTGCCGTCCTCGTTGATGATGACGCCGAACCTGATGTTCGTCCCCTCCACCTTTTCGTCGTTGTTGACAAGGCTTCCGGTGAGGTTGACTTCAATGTCGCGCCACGGCGTTTCCACCTGTGGCGTGGCCTTTTCGCCCGTCACCTTCAGGTTTTTCACTTCCCATGTTGCCGCCGATTGTTCGGTGCTGGTGTAGATGAATGCGAATTGCATTTTCTTTCCCTCGAAGGCCGAGAGGTCCACCACGGCCTCCACGAATTTCCAGTCCTGTCCGGTCATGTAGGTGGGAATGGTCACCACCTGCCACTCTCCGCCGCTGGCCCTGGCCTTGAGCACAGCCTCCTGTTGCATGTTCGAGAAAAATTTTCCCGTATGCTCAAAGGCGAGCGTCACGTTCTTGTAGTTGGAAAGGTCCACCTCGGGCGAGATGAGCCAGGCCTCCGTGGCGTAGCGCACGCCCTCTATGTATGCCGACGCCTTGGCACCGTATTGCGGGTCTTGCACCCACACATGGTCGATGCCCTGCGGCAATTGCCCCTCGTCAACGGTGAAGCCGCCGAAGTCGGTGAGGAACGTCACGTTCAGGATGTCCTCGTCGGGCTGCGGCAGAGGCGGTTCTTCGCCACCCCCGCCCGTGGTCACGGTGATGGAGTTGATTTGCGTGTTCGCATTCACGGTGAACACCACCTGGGTGGCATCGCCCGTCCATTCCTTGCCGTTGACGGCACCCGCGGAGGGCGTCACGTCCAGCTTGGTGGCGTTGAACACGATGTGGCTCATGGCCTCATCCGATGAAATGGTGAAGCTGCCCGAATAGCAGCGCAGTTGCGGCCCGCCGTTGGTGCCCCAGAAGCGGTTAGCGTTGTTCACGCCCTCGGCGGCCGGCGACACGCTCACGGTGATGCCGTCCTGCGTGTAGGTCCACGTTTCGGTGATGTCGCCATCGTGCGAGTCCTGCGATGAGGTGGGCAGGTTCATGGCGTTGAAGTCTATCAAGACCTCAGCGGCCCGCACCTGTCCCAGCAACAATGCCAGTAGCGCAAGCAATGGCCAGCGTAATGTTTTGTTCATAATGCTTTGGTTTTTAGTAGTTAATATTAAAATTTGATTTGATGATAATAGACTTGTCGGCGTGGCGATGCCCCGTGGCTGTTATGAACAAAAAACGCACCGTGGCCTACCACGGTGCGAAATTACGAAAAAAAGGCGAAAGGCAGAAATTTTCCGCCCGATTTTTTATGAAAATTCATCCCTGCCAATTCTTCGTAGATACTGTTTCGCTTAAAAAAATAGGTGTTATTGCCATTTATTCACTACCTTTGCAGCCAGAAATCGGTTGTTATGAAAGAAAAAAGGATTGAGGTCGTGGCGGCGGTGATAGTGCATGGCGGGCGGGTGCTGGCCACGCAACGCGGCTACGGCGACATGAAAGACGGATGGGAGTTTCCCGGCGGAAAGATAGAGGCCGGCGAAACGCCCGAGGAGGCCCTGCGCCGCGAGATACGCGAGGAACTGAAAATGGTCATCGAGGTGCGGCAACTCATCGGAACGGTGGAATGGGACTACCCGAGATTCCACCTCACCATGCACTGCTATTGGTGCGGCGTGGAGGGCGGGCGGCTGACGCTACTGGAGCACGAGGCGGCGCGGTGGCTCGCCCGCGAAGAGCTGGACAGCGTGGACTGGCTGCCCGCCGACCGGCTGATTTTGGGAAAGGTGGGAGCAGGCTTGGAAACGCCACCAGCCTGAGCCCTTTCGCATGGATAGCACCCCAGGTAGTTTTTTATGAAAAATTTTGACAAAACCGGCCGTTTTTCCGCTGGTTCCGTAAACCGCTGAATTTCAGCGGTTTGCAAATCGCCCGGAGTTTGACCGCAAATTTCTCCTCTCAATCTTCAAGATTTCTCCTCTCGATCTTCAAAATCTCTCCCCGAGATTTGCGGTCAAACTCTCCGGGGTGTTCAAAAAACGGTAAAATATTTTGACATTCCTCTCCGCAAACTTTTCGATTTTCCAATCATCATGAAAAGACAGGGTGGCAGGGAAAGTGTTTCAGAAAAACTGAACAATATTTTGGTATTCTGAATTTTTGTTATACCTTTGCACAAAAGACAGGTGGTATGAGAATAATCGCTAAAAGCACACTGATTGCATACTACACCAAGAACCCCCAGGCCAGAACTGCTCTCGAGGATTGGTACGAAAAGACAAAAGAAGCAGACTGGAAATGTTATGCAGACATCAAGCAGACGTTCAACAGTGTGGACAGCGTTGGAAACAAGCGGTATGTTTTCAACATCAAAGGCAATGATTTCCGGCTGGTGGTAATCATACTGTTTACACCCCAAAGAGTCTATATCCGCTTTGTTGGCAGCCATTCTGATTACGATAAGATTTCTGACATTCAACATATATAGCCATGGCACAGATAAAAAGTGAAAAAGAATATCGCAAGCTCATGCAGCGCATAGAGGAATTGCTTGAGGTCGTTGACGACGAGACTCCAAAGGATGACATCAACTATATAGAATTGGATGCGCTTTCTGACTTGGTAGAAGAATATGAAGACATTCACTATCCTATTGGAAAACCCACATTGGTAGATACCATCAAGCTGCGCCTGTATGAAATGAACATCACGCAGGCCAAGCTTGCAGAAATGCTGGGGATTAGTCCTGCCCGTGTCAGCGACATCATGCGTGGGAAATGTGAACCCACTCTCAAAATCGGAAGAGAACTTTGCCAAAAGCTGAATATCAGCCCCTCTGTGGTTTTAGGAGTGTAGGTTTTTCAAGTTAGCACGGCAAAGTCGTTTGGTAGTTTCTTTCCTTAAATTTGCAGCATCATCAAACATGTGGCAATGAGCATCAAGGAGTTTTTCTATATGCAGAAAACCGACCGTCGGCTGATGCAGATGATTGTGTGCGGCATCATCGTGGCCGCCAGCGTAGCGGTGTTCTTCGGCAGCCAGAGCGATGAGAGCCTGACGGCCGACGGCATGGGCGGCGACTCCACGGCCACGGCGTCGGCGCCACCGGCTCGGCAGAAGATGCACCGCGCAGGCCCGGCGCAACAGCCCTATTACCGGCAGGAGGCGCCGGCGGAAAGGGCGCTCTTTGCCTTCGACCCCAACACGGCGGACAGCACGCAATTGCTGAGACTGGGGCTGAAGCCGTGGCAGGTGCGCAACATTTACAAATACCGAAGCAAGGGCGGCGTGTTCCGAGAGCCGCGCGACTTCGCCAAGGTTTACGGGCTCACCGTGGAGCAGTTCAGGGAGCTGGAGCCCTACATACGCATTGCCGGCGACTATCGTCCGGCCTCCACGCTCTTGGAGGGCGACGACAGGCCGCGACCGGCGGCGACGGCGGCCAACAATGGCGACACCCTGCCGCGCACAGTGAAGCTGAAGGCGTGGGAGCAGATACCGCTGAACACCACCGACACGGCCCTGCTGAAGCGCGTGCCGGGCATAGGCAGCGCAAGGGCGAAGGCCATTGTGGAATACGGGAAAAGGCTGGGGGGATACCACGACGTGGGGCAGCTGCTGGAAATCTACGGCATGCCCGAGGAGGTGCTCGGGTACTTCTCGCTGGGCGAGGCGCCGCAACTGGTGCGCATCAACGTGAACAAGCTGACGCTGGAGCAGCTTCGCCGCCATCCCTACATCAGCTATTTCCAGGCCAAGGCCATCGTGGACTACCGGCGCCTCTACGGGCCCCTGCACAGCCTTCAGGACCTGAGCCTGCATCGCGACTTCACGCCCGAGGCCATTGAGCGGCTGGCTCCCTATGTGGAGTTTTGAGCAACGGGGCGAGAAAAGCCCGAAAAAACTTGCGTGCTTTTTCGCCAATATCAAATTATTTCCTTAATTTTGCAGCCTGAACAAGAAAGAACAAACCAAGTAAACAATATGGCACTCAACACGGACAAGAACCTGAAACTGTATTACACCATCAAGGAGGTGGCCGAGATGGTGGGCGTATCGGAAAGCAACCTGCGCTTCTGGGAAAAGGAGATTCCGCTCATCAAGCCGAAGACCACGGGCAACAACGTGCGGCAATACACCGAGAAAGACATTGAAAACATCCGTGCGGTGTATAACCTCGTGAAGGTGCGCGGCTTCAAGCTGAGCGCGGCGCGGAAGATGCTTCACGAAAACCGCCAGCAGGTAGATAAGAGCGCCAGGGTGATGGAAGGCCTCATCAAGGTGCGCGACGAGCTGAAGGAACTGAAAAAGCAGCTCGACTACCTGACGTGATGATTACTGCTGAAACGAGAAAAGGGAGCGCCATTTCGCGCTCCCTTTTCTCGTTTTCTTTTCTAGAAGCTCTAGATATTCTAGAAGCTCTAGATATTCTAGATAATCTAGAAGCTCTAGATAATCTTGAATAAAAAGAGGTAAAGCCCGCCCTGGGGCAGGGGCTTTACCTTTGCTCGGTTAATACCATCTGGGGTCGCCCGGCTTCGGCTGTCCGCCTCCGCCCAGCATGCTGCCGATGATGGTGAAGTCGCTGGTCAGGGGCGACTTGAAAAGCTGGTCGCTGGTGGCGGGCAGGGTTACGCCGTCGAAGCCGGCCTTCGGCGTCGGGTCTTCGGCAGATGCCGGCGTCCAGAGCAGGTCGGAAGTGAAATAGAGACCGCTGCACTCCGGCTTCACGTTGCCGCTCCATCCGGTGATGCCGGTGGTGACGGGCGATGCCGTGTTGCGCCCGGCCAGTCCGATGATGCTGTTGCGGAAGATGAACTTGTCGGCAAAGCCTTCCCAGTTTGACGACTTGAAGTCGAAGAAGGGCTTGTTGTCGGCAATGCAATAGACGAAGGTGCAGTTCTCCACCACGAGCGAGTTGGGCTGAAGGCCCTTGGTTCCCACGCAGATTTTCTCGGCATTCGACACGGTGGTGTTCCTCAGCACGATGTTGCGGATGTTGGCACCGGCGTTGTCGGCGTTGGTGATGCCATAGCCGCTGATGGAGTCGATGACGCAGTTGTTGATGACCATGCTGTCGATGACGGCATTGGTCTGAATGCGGCACACGCCACGCTTGTACTTAATGCTGCTGTTGTCGAACTGTATGAGCCCGATGTTGCCGTCGGCCTGGTTGAGGTTGAACACGTAGGTGGAACCGTAGTGGGTGTCCTGAGTGCGCTTCTTGTTCTCGGTGTCGGTGAAGGCCACCTTGTTGAACACCATGCCGCCGAGAGTTGCTCCCGGGGCGACGCGGAAGCCGCCCTCCACGCCGAGCTGTGCCTCACCGGCGAGGCTCAGGCCGGTGGTGATGTAAATCTTTCCAGTGGTGCCCGGCACCTCGATGGTGGAAATGCGGTAGCGCGTGCCGCCCTCGAGGACGATGGTGAAGTCCTGGTCGGGATACTGCGTCTTGATGAGCGAGTCGAGGGTGTTGGCGTAGGCCGAGGTGGAGCCTGTTGAGAACCACTTCCACGCCTTGTCCTCGTCGAGTCCGCGCAGGTCAACCACGGCACCGGTGAACTTCTCGGCAGCGGCCGTGGTGAAGCGGCGCTTGCCCATGTATCGGCCGCCCTGATAGGCCTCCACGCGGTAGGTGGTTTTTGCCTTCAGGCCATAGACCACCTTCTGCTGGGCGGCATTGTCGGCGGCGGTGACCGTTGCCTCGGTCACCAGCGAGTCGATTTCGTCCTTGAGCACTTTCAGCTGGTCGTATTCCGCACCCTCCGACCACTTCACGCGGGCTGCAATGTCAATGATGTCGGTGGCCGACAGGCCAAGCAGGTTGGTGGGGAAGTCGGGAGTGGTGGTAGTGAGCGAGAAAGGCTTCGACTTCAGCCCGTTCTTGGTGTTTGCCGAGCTGAGATAGACGAAGTACTCCTTGTCGTAAAGCAGGTTGTTGAAGCGGCAGGTCAGCTCGCTGGTGGTGATTTCCTGCGAGTCGGAGCCATCGACGGCCTCCACCTTCACCGTGTATTGGTCGGCGTTGGTGTAGTTGTCCCATTTCACAATCATGTAGGGAACGTTGTTCTCGTCGAGGCCGGTCTCTATGTTGTCGCTCTCATTGATGACGGGGCGGAACAGTGCATCGGCAGCCACCAGGTCGTCGTCGTCGCTGCAGCTGGTGATGGCACAGAGGCCCGAAGAAACAGCTGCAAAGAGCAGCATGGTCTTGAATATTGTCTTCATAATGGATGCTTGGTTATTTGTATTCACGTTCAATGGTTGCAATCTCGGCGTTCACGCCCTCTCCGTTGTAACCGTTGAGGATGCGGTAGCCGTCGTTGTCGAGCATGTTGCTGGCGTTGAGAGTTGTGGTGCAGATGGGAATGAGATAAGGCACCACACCGTCGCCCTTGAGGGCGCCGCCGGAATAGCCGCGGTAGAGGCGGGTGGCGTAGTCGCTGGCCATATAGACATCCTTTCGCGTGATGCCGGTGGGCTCGCCCTCGGCCACGGTCACATCGACGGTGGTGGGTGCCGTGCCCAGCCTGTAGGTGACGGTGCCGTCGCCGTTGGAGGTCTTCACGGGTGTTGCCGTGCCGTAGTCCTGGCCACCATAGATATAGGTGCGTGTGCGCTTGAGCATGTTGGTGCCCCAGTTGACCGACTGCCAGCCGGCGGCCTGCATGGTGGCATCGTCGTCCTCAACCTGGTATTTCTGGTTGAACCACTTGATGTCGCTCTTGAGGTTGTTTTTCCCTGCCTTCACATACCAGAGTTTCTTGGCCCACGAGGTGTAGTTGGCGACCTCGGGGTAGGTGGCCATCACCGTGGCGTCGGCCAGCAGGTCGTTGTTGGTGGAAATGCCCCAGCAAATCATGGTGCGCATGGCTTCTTCCACCTTCTGGGCATAGAGGTTCCAGCGCACGAGGTCGAACTTGCGGAGCCCTTCACCGCCGAACTCCCATGCGCGCTCGTTGACGATGGCGTTGAAGAAGTCGTCCTTGGTGTTGAGGTTGGCCACATAGTTGACAACGTCGTCGGCGTAGGTGGGACTTCCGGCAAAGGCGCGTGCCCGCACTTTGGAAAGGGCGTCCTTGGCCAGTGCCGTGGGGCCGTTGAGCTCGTTCTCGGCCTCGGCCAGCATGAGGAGCACGTCGCTATAGCGCATCAGCGGGAAATTGATGCCGGTGCCCTTCGACGAGTCTTTGCCCAAATCCTTGGCAGCCCTGGCGCGGTCCCATTTCCCGACGTAGATGCCGGTGGAAGCCACGGCCTTCACGGTGTCGTTCTCATGGCTGTACTTGGCGCAACAAACGTCGCGGCGGGTGTCGTTGTCGGCAAACGACATGTAGTAGGTCGGCGTGATGGCCACCTGGGCGGTGGTGTTGCCATTGACGTTGGTGCCCGTGTTGGGCACGCCGAGGCTCCATCCCACGTCGCCGCCGTAGTTCTGCACGAAGGCCACTTCGTAGAGCACTTCGGCATTGTTCTCGTGGGAGTAATTCATTTCATTGACAAACGACTGCTCGTAGTCGGGATAGAGTTCCCTGGGTTTCATCTGAATGAGCTTTTGGCAATAGTCCTTGGCCATCTGCACATATTCGTTGTGCGTGCTTGCCGTAACCTGTTGTCCGGCAAGGTTGGTGTAGGTGACGGAAAGAGAGTCGGCCGACACGTCGAGATAGTCGTCGGCGCGCTTCATGGTGCCGTCTTTTGTCATGCCGTAGCCGGCGCGGAACAAAGCGAGGCGTGCAATGAGGCCGATGGCGAAGTCGCGGTTCATGCGCTCTATGCCGCCGGTGTTGACGTCGCTCCACTTCATGCCGGGCTCAATGTCCACAAGCTGCTGGAGGCAACGGCTATAGACCACGTTTTTGTCGGAGCGGGGCAAGTCGATTTCGCCGCCCCACTTGGCTGCCTCATCGTAATAGGGCACGTCGCCGAAAAGTCCGGTCATGAGGTAATAGCGGAAGGCTTTCAGGCAGGTTGCCTCGCCCTTTATTTGTTGCATCTCGTCCTGTTGTCCGATGGCGCTGGCATCGATGCCGGCCCTCACCTGGTTGGCCCTTTCGATGGCCTGCAGGTTGTTGTTCCAGACATTGTAAACGTCGCCCCATCCCACATTGCCAAATCCTTGCAATGGCCAGATGGCCTGTCGGTGGTTGGTGGCCACTGCCTGTTGCACACTCATGGCCTCCACGTCGGTGTTCTGCATCCACACGCCGCACATTCTCGATGTATAGGGGTCTTCGCAGAACAACACATACACGCCGTTGATGGCGTTGGTTGCAAACTCCGTGGAGCCATATACCATGTTCTGGTCCATCTGCGAGGGAGCTTCCACGTTCAGCGTGTCGCTGCACGAAGCCAGCCCCATCACAGCTCCCACGGCTGCAAGTGCTATATATTTGTTTTTCAGTGTCATAATCTTTCTTTTTCTGATTGTTTCTACTTCATTGTGTTTTCATCCGTAGCGGCTTTCGCTTAGAGCGTCACGTTGACGCCGAAGGTGAATGCGCGGCTCTTTGGGTAAGACGAAAAGTCGATGCCGGGCGTCAGGCCGGAATAGCTGCTGTTGCGAGCGTAAGAACTGACCTCGGGATCGAAGCCGGGATAGCTGGTAATGACGAACAGGTTGGTGCCGGTGACATAGAAGCGCAGGCGCTGAATGCCCACGTGCTTCGTGAGCTTTGTGGGCAGTGTGTAGCCCACGGTGACGCTCTGAAGCCTGAGGAATGAAGCGTCGTCCATGGCCCAGTCGGTGGGCACCACCACGGCATCGCCCGTGGAGAAGGGGCTCCACATTTCCTTCGGCGATTGTCCGTTTCCGCCTTCGTTCCAATATGCCAGCTCCTCAAGCGTTTTCAGCAAAACGCCCGTTTCGGGATTGATGTACGAATAGGCGTTGCCCTGGTTCATGTTTTCGCGCATGTTGGGATAGTTGCCGTTGCGATAGCGCGAGCTGGTCTGTATCTTGTTGGCGTTATAGATTTCGTTGCCGTACCTGTAGGTGAAGTTCACGTTGAAGTCGAAGTCGTAGAGTGTTCCGTTGAAGCCGAAACCGCCGGCGAAGTCGGGGTTGGTGTCGCCGATGACGGTGATGTCGTAGGCATCGACCACGCCGTCGGGCGTTCCGTTGGGTCCGCTGATGTCCTTCAGCTTCATGGTACCGGGCCTGATGCCGATGCGTCCGCCCATGAGCGATGTGCCGGCCACTCCGCTCTTGAGCAGGTATTCGTTCTTCACGGCGTCGTAGCTTTCAAAGTCGGAAGTGGTGTAGTAGCCGTCGCTGAGCCATCCATAGACCAGTCCGATGGGGTCGCCTATGCGCACGATGTAGTCGTTCTGGTTCTTGTTGTCGGTGCTGGCCCATCCCGAGGCGAAGGTCATTTCCTCGATGCCGTTGGCCAGGCCCTTCACGTTCGACTTGTCGAAGCCGATGTTGAAGTTGGCGTTCAGCGTGAAGTTCTTCTTCTGAACGATGGCGGCGTTCAACGTGAGTTCCACACCCTTGTTGCTGGTCGATGCGGAGTTTTCCCACACATATTTGTATCCCGGAGCGGCAATGTCGTGGCGGATGAGCAGGTCGTCGGTGTCGTTCCAATAGAGGTCGATGTTACCGTTGATGCGCTCTTTGAAGAATCCGAAGTCCAGTCCGAGGTTGCGCGTGGTGCGCTTCTCCCAGGTGAGCAGCGGGTTGGCCAGGATGTCGGTCACGCCGAGGTGTGAGTTGGCCACCTCGCCCACGCCGTAGCGCTTGCTTCCGCTATTGGTGCTATAGAGCTGGCTGTGCATGTAGCTTGGCAGTTTGTCGTTACCCACCTTACCATAGCTGAGGCGGAGCTTCAGGTTGGAGAGCCACTTCTGTGTGCCTCTCATCCAGGGCTCCTCAATGATGCGCCACGAAGCGGCGGCGGCGGGGAAGAAGCCCCACTGGTGTCCGTCGGCGAACTTCGAGCTGCCGTCCTCACGCATGGTGATGGTGAGCAGGTAGCGGTCCATGAGCGTGTAGTTCAGACGGCCGAAGAACGACACCTTGTTGTCGTCGGGAGCCTCGTAGCCGGTCATCGACTGCATGGAGCCCAGGCCGAAGTTGGCAAACACCTGCTCGGCGGTGAAGGCCTTGCTGAAGTTGTTGCCGGCCATGGTGTTATAGTCGGAGCGGCTCGAGCGGTACTCCTGGCCCACCATCACGTTGACGTGGTGAATCTTTGCCAGCTTGGTGTCGTAGGTCACGTTGAAGCTTTCGCGCAAAGATCTGGTATTGGTCTTCTGCCAGTCGGCCAGGGGCAGGCCGCCCACATAGCTGGCCTGGGTGGTGGTGGAGCCATACCAGTTCTTGTTTTCGTTGAAGCCGTATTCGTAGCCTCCCTCCAGGTGCGCCTTCAGCCCCTTCACCGGCGTTTTCCAGTCGAGTGCGCCGTTGAACGAGAACTTCCTGTTGGTGCGCCGGCGCCAGTACTGCTCCGATTGCTCGGCCAGCGACATGTTGGCGCGGCGGTATTCCTCTATTTCCTCGTCGCTCATGGTGTTGAAGTCGGGCGAAATCATTTCCGACAGGCCCTTCGTGGCCACGCCGTAGAGGGTCTGCTCGGTGCGCACCTTGTAGGTGCCGCCCTGCGTGCCCTGTCCGTTGGCCGTCTGGTCGCTGATGCGTGCCGTTGCCGAGAACTTCAGGTCCTTGTTCAGGTCGTGGTTCAGCTTGAAGAGGAACGAGTAGCGGCCGAAGTCGTTGTTGGGCATCAGTCCGGCGTTGAAGTCGTAGGTGCCCGAGAGGTTGAACTTCGTCTTTTCCGTGCCGCCGTTCACACTGACGTTGTGGCTCTGCGAGAGCACGTTGCCGCCGAAGAGGTCGTCCTGCCAGTCGATGGCTTCCACGCTCTTGTAGAGGTAGAGGTCGTCGAACACGCCGAACTGCTTGTAGAAGGAGTTGAGTGCGCTCTCGCCTCCCAGTGCGGCATATTCATAGTTCGACATGACGTACTGATAGGTGTCGAGCACGTCCATGCGCTTCGACACCGTCTTGGTCTGCAGATAGCCGTTGTAGTTGATCTGCGTCTTGCCGGCCTTGGCGTTCTTCGTGGTGATGAGGATGACGCCGTTGGCGCCCTCCGAGCCGTAGATGGCCGTTGAGGAGGCATCCTTCAGCACGGTGATGTCCTCGATGTCGTTGGGCGAGAGGTCGCTCAGCTTGCCGCCCTGGAAGCCGTCGATGACGATGAGCGGCGTGTTGTCACCCGTGATGGAGCCGCCGCCGCGCACGCGGATAAGCACTTCGGCATCCGGCGAGCCGTCGGTGGTGGTGATGTTCACACCGGCCATCTTACCGGTCAGGGCCTCCGAGACGTTGGCAACCGGCACCTTCACCAGGTCCTGGCCGGTCACCGTGGCCACCGAGCCCGTCAAGTCTTTCTTTCTCACCGAGCCGTAGCCGATGACCACCACCTCGTTGAGGCTGGCGGCCTCGTCCTCGAGCACGATGTCGAGCGTCGTCTTGCCAGAGGCGTTCACCGTCTGCGACTTCATGCCCACGAACGACACCTGCACCTGCTTGCTGCCCGTAAGCGTCAGCGAGAAATTGCCGTCAATGTCGGTCACCGTGCCGCCCTTGGCACCTTTCTCCTGCACTGTGGCACCGATGACGGGCTCGCCAGTGCTGTCCTTCACTGTTCCCTTGATTGTCTGCGCACCCGCCGACCCCACTACCAGGACCAGCAGCATGAGCAAGACAAATCTGAAAGCTTTCAATTTGTCAGACATAAATCATTCATTGTTAGTTATTATTAATATAATGTATTGTTTTCTGCCGATGCAACGCGTGGCGTTTTCGGAGCCAAGACGAGGGCAAAGAAGCAAGGCCATGGCGACGGCGCGAGAACATTGGCCATCCACCCTTTCTTCACTCTTCGCTCAAGACACCTGGCATATTTTTGTTTTAGTAGCATGCCGCAACGAGGGCGGCAGACGTTTTAGTAGTAGAAGTTGGTGCAAAGGTACAAAAAAAACATCAAAATCCCAAGACACTATTTGACTTTTCTTGGGTAAAAATTATCACAGTGCTGATTTTCAGCACCTTTCGGCCGCTTTTCGCTGATTTTTCTAGATTTTTCTAGAAGCTCTAGAATTTCTAGATTATCTAGAACCTCTAGAATCTCTAGATTATCTAGAATCTCTAGAATCTCTAGAACATCTAGAATCTCTAGAAAAACTTCCCCTTCTTGTCAATATCTTTTACCAAAATTCCATCTCCTCAAAGACTTTGACCGCAAATTTCAAGGAGAGATCTTGAAGATCGAGAGGAGAAATCTTGAAGATCTCTCCCCGAAATTTGCGGTCAAACTCCGGCCTATTTGCAACCCGTTGAAATTCAAGGTTTTACAAAATGGCCCAAAAATCTTCGATTTTGTCAAGATTTTTTACCGTTTCCTGCCCGCTTTTCTACCCTCCTGAACGGCGCGAAAAACCATGCACTTTTTTCCGCTTTTTCGCCACGGGTTGCATTTTTTTTCTTACCTTTGCACACCTGAAAGATGAAAGCCCATCAATGAATACAACTCTGACACCAAAGAAAAAGCAGGGATGGGGCAGGGGAGCATGGCTTGGCGCCCTACTTGCCCTGCTCCTGGCCACGGCCACGCCGTTGCGGGCCCAGGAGGTTGACGACTACGACGTGGTGGAGGAAACGCCGGCCGACGACGAGGAAGACGTGCTGGCCCATGCCCTCGACTCGCTGCTCAACGACACCGTGGGCGTGGACCCCAGCCTGGTGTGGCCGCGAAACTTGTGCACCAAGCTCGACCATCTCCTTGAAAGCAAGATGTTTAACACCACGCAGGTGGGCATGGTGGTCTATGACCTTACCGCCGACTCCGTGATTTTCTCGCACAACGCGCGCCAGCTGATGCGCCCGGCCTCGACGATGAAAATGATGAACGCCGTGACCGCCCTCGACCAGCTGGGCGGCTCGTTCCTCTTCCGCACGCGGCTACGCATGACGGGGAGCACCGACAGCCTGACGCTTCGCGGCAACCTCTACCTGGAAGGGGGCATGGACCCGCTGTTCAACGGAGACGACATGCGCGCCTTTGCCGAGAGCGTGAAACGGCTCGGCATCGACACCATCCGCGGAAACATCTGCGCCGACCTCAGCATGAAGGACTCCAACAAATGGGGCGAGGGCTGGTGCTGGGACGACGACAACCCCGTGCTGACGCCCTTGCTGGTGAACGGCGAGGACAAGTTCATGCGGCGCTTTTGCAACGAGCTGCGCAGAGTGGGCATCACCTGGGTGGGCGACACCCTGCGTGGCATCACCCCCGGCACCGCCATGGAGCTTTGCTCGCGAACGCATACCATCGATCAGGTGTTGCAACGCATGATGAAAAATAGCGACAACCTCTTTGCCGAGTGCATGTTCTACCAGTTGGCGGCAAATGGAAACAAGAAGGGAACGGCCACCGCGAAAGGCGCGCGCCAGGCGGTGAACGCCATCATAAGGAAAGTGGGGCTGGCGCCCGACGACTACTACATTGCTGACGGCAGCGGGTTGTCGCTCTACAACTATGTGTCGCCGGAGCTGGAAATGCGCTTCCTGCGCTATGCCTGGCAAAACGACAACATACGCACACACCTGCTCACGGCGTTGCCCATTGCCGGCGTTGACGGCACCCTGGGAAGCCGCATGACGCGCGGCGCGGCACGCGCCAACGTCAAGGCCAAGACGGGCACCGTGACCGGCGTGAGCTCGCTGGCCGGATATTGCACGGCGGCCAACGGCCACCACCTGTGTTTCTCCATCATCAACATGGGCATCAGGAAGTCGCAGACCGGACGCTCCTTCCAGGACAAGGTGTGCGACGCCCTCTGCGCTAAATACCCAACCCCGTGGTAATCAGGCCTTTTCCTGCTCTGAAGAAAAATGGACAAGATAAGAATTTGGGTTGAAAACCTCATCAGCCTGACGGGCATCGAGGGCGATGCCGTGCAGGTGGTGCGCCACATTTTGCTGGCCCTGGCCGCCTTCTTGCTGGCCATGCTGGCCGGCTGGTTGTGCCGCCGGTTGCTGGTGCCCCTGGTGCTGAAGCTGACGGCGAAGACCGAGGCACGGTGGGACGACATATTGTTCAACGAACGGGTGCTCGTTTCGGCCTGCCACATCGTGCCCGCCATCGTCATCTGGCAGCTCTTGCCACTGGTGTTTTACCAATATCCCACCCTGCGTGAGGTGCTCACACGCGCCACGGCCGTGTATATCACGGTGATGTCGGTGCGCACGGCATTCGTTTTCATCAACTCCTTCCGCGACTTCGACGACGGCCGCCGCACCAGCCGGCAGCAATATCTCTACTCGTTCATGGGAGTGCTGAAAATCATTTTCGGATTCATTGCAACCATTGTGGTGATAAGCATCGTGGCCGACCGCGACCCCATGAAGCTGCTGGCGGGGCTCGGCGCAACGTCGGCGGTGCTCATGCTCGTCTTCCAGGACACCATCAAGGGCCTCGTGGCGGGCATCCGCCTCACCAACAACGACATGCTGCACGTGGGCGACTGGATAACGGTGCCCAAGGCCGGCGCCAACGGCATCGTGGAGGAAATGACGCTGACGACGGTGAAAATCCGGAATTTCGACAACACCATCATCACCGTGACGCCCCAGACACTGGTGGACGACTCCTTCCAGAACTGGATTGGCATGCAGGAGAGCCAGGGAAGGCGCGTCAACCGGAAGGTGTTCTACGACTTCCGCGGCATCAGGACCATCGACGAAGCGTTGCGGCAAAGGCTGGTGGAAAAGAAGTATTTCAAGGATGAAGACATCAAGGAGGGCGACGTGAACATGACGCTCTATCGGAAATACGTGGAACAATGGCTAAGGAGCAATCCCTTGGTAAACACCGATATGACGCTGATGGTGAGGCAGTTGGAGGCCACCCAGTCAGGACTTCCAGTGGAATTTTATTTCTTCCTACACGAAAAGACGTGGGTGGAGCACGAGCACCAGCTGGCCGATATCATGGACTACATCTACGCCATCACGCCCGACTTCGGCCTGCTTGTCTATGAACAATATCCTGAACAGGCCGGAGGGAAGTGAAGAGTGAAAAGTGAAAAATTTGCTGCCGCTCAACCGGATGGCGGCAGCAAATTTTTCACTTTTCACTTTTCGTTTTTCACTTTTCACTTTTCGTTTTTCACTTTTCATTTTTCACTTTTCACTTTTCGTTTTTCACTTTTCACTTTTCGTTTTTCACTCTTCACTTTTCACTTTTCACTTTTCACTTAACATTCTCTATGGCAATTCCAAACTCCTCACCCGCCACTCTTCAATCTTCACATTTCACCACCGAATTGCTGAAGTGGTTTGCGCAAAACGGCCGCGAACTGCCTTGGCGCGGCACCAGCGACCCGTATGCCATCTGGCTGAGTGAGGTGATTTTACAACAAACGCGCATTGAGCAGGGCCGGCAATACTGGGAACGATTCATGGGCCGGTGGCCGACGGTGGAAAAGTTGGCCGAGGCCACCGAGGACGAAGTGCTCAGGATGTGGCAGGGGCTGGGATACTATAGCCGCGCACGAAACCTTCACGCCGCCGCCCGGCAAATAGCTGCAATGGGGCATTTCCCCAACACGATGGAAGAATTGAAAGGGCTGAAGGGCGTGGGACCCTATACGGCGGCGGCCATCGGAAGCATCGCCTTCGGACTGCCCGTGGCGGTGGTTGACGGGAATGTCTATCGCGTGCTGGCCCGACACTTCGGCATCGACACGCCCATCAACACCACGCAAGGGCAGAAACTTTTTGCCTCATTGGCGCAAAGCCTGTTGCCCACCAGCCAGCCTTCGCTTTTCAACCAGGCCATGATGGATTTCGGGGCTTTGCAATGCACACCGCAAAACCCGCGATGCACCATTTGCCCCCTCGCCACGACCTGTGAGGCCCTGCGAGGCGGGAAAACGCGGCAACTGCCCGTGAAACTAAATAAAACCAATGTGAAAACCCGACACCTTACATATATTTATATAAGGTGGAAAGGAATGACCGCGCTCAGACGGAGGCCGCCGGGCGACATCTGGCAAGGGCTCTGGGAGCCGTTGCTCGTGGAAAACAATGGAAAAGGAACCCTGGGGGAGGTGCCGGCGGGGGCACAACTATTGTTGTGGGGTGTGCGCCATGTGCTCACCCACCGCATCTTGATGGCTGATTTCTACCTATGGCAACCCGGAGAAAAGCCCGTGTTGCCACAAGAATTTGTATGGATGGATGAAGCCGACATCGACGACCACGCCTTGCCGCGCCTGGTGGAACTGCTCCTCGAGGCCCTTCCCTGAAAAAAGCTAAAGGCTTGAATCAGAGAAGGGTGAGGGAATAGACATAGACCACGGCGGCGGGAAAAGCCATGAGCGAGGAGTCGAAGCGGTCGAGCATGCCGCCGTGTCCGGGCAGGATGCTTCCGCTGTCCTTGATGCCGATGGTGCGCTTGAAAAGACTTTCCACAAGGTCGCCCCAAGTACCGAACACGCAGACCACCACTCCGAGGCCCACCCATTGCCACCATTGCCAGCCGCCGGGCCCGGATGTGCCGGCGAAATGCCAGAGAAGCACGGCGGCAATGAGCACAAACAATCCGCCGCCGAGGCTGCCTTCCCAGGTCTTGCCCGGACTGATGCGCGGAAACAGTTTGTGGCGCCCAAGAAGCGAGCCCACACAATAGGCTCCGGTGTCGCTCACCCAGAGGAAGATAAACACCGAAAGCGGAAGCAGCGTGTTGAAATAGACCTTCCCCTCGGCATCGCCGTTGAAGGCCAGCACCGGAATCATGGAGAAAGGCAGGGCGATGTACATCTGGGAAAGCATGGTGTAGGCCCAGTCGTGGATGGGGTTTTCCTGTTTCAGGTAAAGTTCACTGACAAAAAGGTAAACCACCGTGAGCAGGTAGGGAATGAACACGCCCGACGACGGCGTGATGCCGCTCACATAGCCGCCCATGGCAAGAAAAAGGTAAACGCCCGACACGGTGCAGATGAAGCGGTTGACACTTACAGCGGCCACATGCTCGTTCACCAGTCCGCAAAACTCCCATACGGTAAGTCCCGTGACGATGGCAAAAAGAAAGAGCATGGCCTCTGGCCTGAGGAAACAAGTGACGATGGCCGCCACGAAAATGATGCCCGTAATGGACCTTGTGATAAGATTTTTCATTGTTCGCCCTTTTCTTCTTCGTCTTTCTTGTTGTTTTCGGCTTCCTTTTTCTCGCGTTCCAGGCGTTCGGCCCTTTCGGCCGCCATGCGCTCGGCCTTTTCGCGGGCCTTCTGCTCAAGGAGTTTTTCGTTTTCGTTGATGATTTCCTGGGAACGGCTGGTCCACGGGCGTTTGCCGAAAATGCGTTCCACGTCTTCGGCAAAGATGACCTCGCGCGAGATGAGCAACTCGGCCAGTTGGTTGTGGCCTTCGCGGTGCTCGTCGAGGAGTTTCTTGGCACGGTCGTACTGTTCGTTGATCATCTTGAGCACTTCCTCGTCGATGACCTTGGCCGTGGTTTCAGAATAGGGCCGCTGGAACGAGTATTCCTGGTTGTTATAATAGCAGATGTTGGGCAGGCGGTCGCTCATTCCGGCGAAGGCAATCATGCCGTAGGCGCTCTTCGTGGCGCGTTCCAGGTCGTTCATGGCGCCGGTTGAGATGTGCCCGGTGAAGAGTTCCTCGGCGGCCCGCCCTCCCAGGAGTGCGCACATTTCGTCGAGCATCTGCTCCTTGGTGGTTATCTGGCGTTCCTCGGGCAGGTACCAGGCGGCGCCGAGGGCCTGTCCGCGTGGCACGATGGTCACTTTCACCAACGGATCGGCATACTGGCAGAACCACGAAATGGTGGCATGTCCGGCCTCGTGGAGTGCTATGGAGCGTTTCTCCTCGGCCGTCATCACCTTTGTTTTCTTTTCCAGTCCGCCGATGATGCGGTCCACGGCATCGAGGAAGTCCTGCTTGGTCACGGTCTTGCTGTCGTGGCGCGCGGCGATAAGGGCGGCCTCGTTGCACACGTTGGCAATGTCGGCACCCGAGAAACCGGGGGTCTGACGGGCCAGGAAATCCACGTCGAGCGACTCGTCAACCTTGATGGGCTTGAGGTGGACCAGGAATATTTCTTTCCGCTCGCTCAGGTCGGGCAGGTCAACGTTGATTTGCCTGTCGAAGCGCCCGGCGCGGAGAAGGGCCGAGTCGAGCATGTCGGCGCGGTTGGTGGCCGCCAGGATGATGACGCCGCTATTGGTGCCAAAGCCGTCCATTTCCGTCAGCAGGGCGTTGAGCGTGTTCTCGCGCTCGTCGTTGCCGCCCATGGAGGGGTTCTTGGAGCGTGCACGTCCCACGGCGTCGATTTCGTCGATGAAGATGATGCAAGGCGACTTCTCCTTGGCCTGACGGAACAAATCCCTGACGCGGCTGGCGCCCACGCCCACGAACATTTCAACGAAATCGGAGCCGCTCATCGAGAAGAAGGGCACGCCGGCCTCGCCAGCCACTGCCTTGGCCAGTAGCGTCTTACCCGTTCCCGGAGGCCCTATCAGGAGGGCGCCCTTGGGGATTTTTCCGCCCAGTTCGGTGTATTTTTGCGGATTCTTCAGAAATTCAACAATCTCCTGGATTTCCTGTTTTGCACCTTCCTGTCCGGCCACGTCCTTGAACGTGATGCCCAGGTCGCCGCCCTTTTCATACATCTTGGCCTTCGACTTCCCCACGTTGAAGATGCCTCCGCCCATTCCTCCCATTCCTCCGCGGCCCATGCCGAACATCATGTAAAGGAAGAAAATGAGGAGCACCAGCGGGAACAGGTTGAAAAGAATGCTCCACAGGTCGTTTCCGCGCCGTTTCTCATAGTCGAACTCGCCGTTGAACTTGCCCGCTTCGCGTTGCTCGTTGACGAAGAGTTCCACCTGGTCGGTGCTGCCTATCTGTATGACCACGAAGGGGTCGGGGCCCGTTTCCTTCGCCGTTTGGCTGAACACCTCTCGGATGTGCTCCGGCTTGACAAACATTTTCAGGCTCCCCTCGTCCTTGTTGACCAGTATTTTCTTGGCAAAACCCTTTTGCACATACACCTTGAACTGGCTGTATGTGGTTTGCTTGCTGGTGCTTCCCGACACCGAATCCCCTCCGAAGAAGTAAACCGACGCCAGCCCCACCAGCACCAAGATGTAAATCCAGTTCATGTTGAACTTCGGCATCTTGGGAGGATTGTTCTTGTTATTGTCTGTATTGTTCATTTTTCAATGGCTTGTTTTCATGGAATTGCTCCGCCCGGCGGTTCAGTCCAGGTCGGGGATGTTCTCCATGCGGGCATCTTCCCACAGGTTCTCAAGGTTATAGAAAGCGCGTGCGTCGGGCACGAACACATGCACCATCACGTCGGTGTAGTCCATGGCCACCCAGTAGGCGTTTTCGCGGCCCACCACGCGCACGGGCTTCTCGCCGGCGTCCACTCTCACGATTTCTTCTACCGAGTCGGTAATGGCCTCCACCTGCTGAGGCGAATTGCCCTGGCAGATGACGAACTGGCTGCAAATGCTGCCTTCAATGGTGCTGAGGTCCACCAAGGTGATGGCCTTGCCCTTTTTTTCCTGAATTCCTTTTACAATAGCTTTCGATAATTCTGCTGTCTTTGTCATTTATATATTATGTATATGTGTAATGTTGCGCAAAGGTACTTCTATTTCTCCGAAAAATGTGCAAAATCCGGATAATTTTGTGAATTTTCGCACTTTTTTTCATATTAGCATCAAATTTCCGGCCAAAAAAGTTGGTGTTTCAAAAAAAAACCGTACCTTTGCATCCGCATTCAGAAAAAGGCCGAGGGTTTCGGCCGCTGATGCAAGGCATTGGGGTATGGTGTAATGGTAACACTGCAGATTCTGGTCCTGCCTTTCCTGGTTCGAGTCCGGGTACCCCAACAAAGAAATCGCCAAGCGCTTAATCAAGTGCCTGGCGATTTCTTTTTGCTGCTATAGACCTGTTGGCCACGAAACAACAAGTATATAGTTTCTATTAAAAGATTCCATTTTTTTTATTCTAAACATCATCACCGACGGCGAGGAGAACTGTAGCCAGGAATGGACGTTGAAGATGGTGCGCACGATGATTGAGAAGCTGAAGAAGCAAAACTGGACCTTCACGCTGATAGGCACCGACAACCTCGACGTGGAGACCATGGCCCACTCCTTCGCCATCGACGAGCACCTGAAGTTCGAGCAGAGCGTGGAAGGCACCGAAGCCATGTTTGCCCGCGAACGCAGTAGCCGCATGCGCTACAACGAATGTGTAAGCGAAGACAAGTGTATGTCCGTAGGCTCGTTCTTCGACGATGACTGACCGGCATGGTCGTAGCGGCCTGCCCTAAAAAGAAATCCCATCGCACCGGCCAGGGCGATGGGATTTCTTTTTAGGGGGTTCCTCAGTGGATTTACTTCTTCTTAATATAGTCGTTGTAAATCTTGATGGCGAAGATGACGATGCTGCATGCCGTTGTCACAAAGTTGGTGATGAACAGTGCCCAGAGCACTTCGGGCTTGTGAAGGATGCCTTGTAGCATGAAGCAGATGCCTCCGACGGCCATCATGAGGAATGTGGGCAGGGCGATGCCGTCGGTGTTGCGTGTGCGGATGGTCTGAATGGCCTGGGGCAGGTAGCCCAGAATCAATGAAATGCTGGCCACCCAGCCGCAGATTTCGTAAAATGTTCCTTGGTCCATGTTGTTATTTTGTTAAGATCTTGATTGTTGGGGAGTTTAGGAGTTTAGGAGTTCAGGAGTTCAGACGTTACTTTTGGAGTTCAGAAGTTATTTTTGTAGTTCAGGAGTTCAGGAGTTCAGACGTTACTGATGGCGCAGCTTTTTCACCTTTTAGCCTACCCCCGGCCCCTCCCGTAAGGAGGGGAGCCTTGGGCCGTACGTCTTCCCCCCAAGGGGGGATTAGAGGGGGGCTTTATTCTTCACTCTTCACTCTTCACTCTTCCCTTAAACAGGCTCTTCCCTTAAACAGGCTCTTCCCTTAAACTTCACTCTTCCCTTTTTTCTTCGGCAACCTCCCGCTTTTCCTCAGCGCCTCGGTGACAATCCATTGCAGCTGCCCGTTGACCGAGCGAAATTCGTCGGCTGCCCATGCCTCGAGCGCATCCATGGTGGCTGCGTCCACGCGCATGATGAATGAGCGGTTGTTGCCGTCTTTCTTGGCCATTGTGGTTTAGTGGTTGAGCGTTCCGGTGTTCACCACGGGCTGTGCGCCCTCGTCTCCGCAGAGCACCACCATGAGGTTGCTCACCATGGCGGCCTTCTTGTCGTCGTCGAGTTCCACCACGTTTTCGTCGGAGAGTTTCTGCAGTGCCATTTTCACCATCGACACGGCTCCCTCCACAATTTTCTCCCTGGCGGTGATGATGGCCGATGCCTGCTGGCGGCGCAACATCACGGCGGCAATCTCGGGAGCGTAGGCCAGGTAGTTGATGCGGGCCTCCACCACTTCGATGCCTGCCAAAGCCAGGCGCTCGTCGAGCTTCTGCTCCAGTTGTTCGTTGATTTCGTCGGCACTGCTGCGCAGGGTTAGCTCGTCTTTCTGGCCGTCCTCGTCGTCGTAGGCATATTGTCCGGCCACCTGCCTGAGGGCGGCGTCGCTCTGCACGCGCACGAAGTTCTCCAAGGCATTCATCAGCCCCTTCACGTTTCCGCCAATCTCGGTGGGCGTGCTGGCCATGGTCTGCGAGTCCACCTCGAAGATGGCCTTGTAGGTGTCTTTCAGCTTCCACACCAGCACCAGGCCAATCATGACGGGGTTGCCCGTCTTGTCGTTCACCTTGATGGGCTCGGCGTCGAGGTTGCGGGCCCTGAGCGACAGTTTCGTGGCGCTATAGAACGGATTGATCCAGTAGTATCCGGTGCGGGTGAACGTGCCGCTGTATTTTCCGAACCATGTGGTCACGCGCGCCGTGTTGGGCTCCAGCATGAGAAATCCGCACCACATTATCAGCGAGATGAGCAGTGCCACGATGCCCCCCACAAAGAGGCAGGTGCCGGTGCATCCGGGCGCGTCGTTCGAAAGGAGCACTATGCCATAGATGATGGCGGCCAGCGAGCCCAGGGTGAGCACCAGGTTGACAAACAGCATGAGGAACCCGTTGACGACGGTTCCGGCAAACGAAAATTCTTTGGTCTCCATTGTTGCTAAGTTCTTTTTTTGATTGAATATTAATGATTGAAAGTAATATCATTTTGATATTGCAAATATATTATAAACTTATCAAACTGACATTCTTTTATTTATGTAATTAAAATTTTTTAACCTTGTGCCGCCCGATTTCAGATTTGTTAAGAAACGCTGCTCGTTTCGCGTTTTTTTTTCGGTTTTCTCCTCTCCGCCGCATTGTCGTTTGAGGCATCAGCCATGTCGCTTTGCGCCAGTCCTGTTTGTCAATATTTTTTACCAGTTTTTGAACACCCCAAGGAGTTTGACCGCAAATCTCGGGGAGAGATTTTGAAGATTGAGAGGAGAAATCTTGAAGATTGAGAGGAGAAATTTGCGGTCAAACTTCCGACGATTTGCAAACTGTTGAAAATCAACGCCTTACAAAACTGGCACGGGAACGGGTAATTTTGTCAAGATTTTTTATCAATTTTTCCCCATCCGGCTATCCACCTCCAAATGGCCTTCAAATGATATTTTGGGGGCAGGAAAAAGAAAAAATAGGTATATAAAATAGGAAGAACCGATTTTTTTCTGTAAATTTGCACCCTAAGCACAATTCGTGGGCCGGCAGCAGTGCCGCCCTTTACTTATTTATCTTCAAGAAACACACCCCATGACCATCACCCGATACCTCTTTTCAAGCCTGTTGCTGGTGCCGATGTTTGCACTGGCCTCCCCCCACGACGACGACATCAAGCGGCGCTGCCTGGTGTCGCTGGCCGCCTTCATGGACCATGCCTACAGCCTCTACACCGACGCCGGGCGCGCCTCCACGGGCGACACCATCGGCTATTTCCGCGCCAAGCAGTCGGGCTACAGCACCGAAGACGGCGTGCGCACCAATGCCGACCTGTGCATGGTGGCCGCCTTCGTCTATGAGAAAGGGCGCACCGAGGACATCCACCTGCCCGCCGGCCTCACTTTCCCCAGGTTGCGCAACATTGCCATCCGCTCCCTGCGCTATGCCTGCGGCACCCATCGCGCCAACAAGCTCATCAAGTGCAGCGACGGAAAATACTGGGGCTCGGAGCCCGGACACCATCAGTGGGAGAGCTCCTTGTGGGCGCTCAGCGTGGCCCTGGCCGCCGACTTCATCGACCAGGGGTGGGGGCTGACGCGCCGCGACCGTGAGCAGGTGGAGAAGCTGCTGGCCGCCGAGGCCGACTTCCAGCTCTCGCGCGAGGTGCCCACGGCATGGCAGGGCGACACCAAGGCCGAGGAAAACGGATGGGAGAGCAACGTGCTGGCCTCGGCCGTGGCCTTCTGCCCCAACCATCCCAACGCCGACAAGTGGCGCGAGGCCATGAACACCTACGGCTTCAACTGCTATACGGTGGCCGCCGATGCCAAGAGCCGGCAGACGGTGGAGGGGAAAAAGGCCGCACAATGGTTCAAGGGCGCCAACCTCTTTGACGACTTCACCCTGCAAAACCACAACTATTTCCACACCTCCTACCAAAATGCCGTCATGCAGGAGCAGGCCGAAACCATCGTGGCCCTCAACCTGCTGGGCGAGACGGGGCAGCCCGTGGTGCCGCAAACCCTCACCTGGCACTGGCGCGAGGTGTGGGACGGCGTGCTCAGCCAGCTGGCGCTATGCGACGGCGAGCTGGCCATGCCCAACGGCAACGACTGGAGCATGTTCCTCTACGACCAGCTGCCGGCCTATTCCGCCATGGCCACCATTGGCCGCAACGCCGATGCCATGATGCTGGAGAGCCGGTGCCTCGACCAGTTGTTGCGCCGCCAGCAGACCACCCCCGACGGTGCCTACATGCTAAATGCCGACATCGGGCCGCGGCGCATGGGCGTGACGGCCCACCGCGTGCTCGTAGCCTACTTGCTCCACGACCTGTTTTCCACCGGCAACTTGAAGGCCTCGTCGTGGGAGAGCTTCCAACGGCGCCACGCCACCGCCCGCACCTTCCACAGCCAGAACGTGGTGAGAAGCCTCACGCGGGAGCGCTTCGCCGCCCTCTCGTGGAGCCAGGGGCTGAAGAACCTCTCGGCCGTTATCGTGCCCAACAAGGTGGAAAACAGCAAGATAGCCATTCCCTTCAAGAGCGGGTTCGGCGGAAACCTGGTGGGCGTGCCCAAGGCAATGGCCGCAAGGCCCACCTTCGTGGCCGACTCCACCGAGTGGCTGGCCTATGCCCAGGGCAACAACGCCTATTGCGTGTGGGCCACCACGGGCAATGCCGTCATCGTCATCGGCGACGCCAAGGCCGAGGAACAGGGCCTGCTGGCCGTCAGCGTGGACCCCTTCACCAAGGAGAAGCGCACCATCTACGTGCCGGGCGGCCGCCACTTCGAGAGCGACGGCAAGCAGGCCATGCGCTTCAATGCCAAGTGGGCTAACATCGACGACGCCGTGGGAATCGTGGTGCCCGAGCGCTCGCAATTCCGCTTCGGAGGCCGGCAACTCGTCAACTCCATCTGGACGGCACGCCTCACCACCGGTAGCAACATCAACATCTATTTCTCGAACATCACCGCACAGCAGACGGCCGCCGTGGCCGCCGAGACGCTGACTTGGGAGCAGGACGGATGGACGGCCATTACCACCTGCGACCCCGACGGACAGGAATACCTGCTCGCCTTCAATCCCGGCACCGCCAAAAAGAATTTCAAGGTGCCACGAAAGCTGAAAAAGAAAAAGAAACTGAAAAAATGGATTATCGACTATGGAACAAAATGAAAACAATCCCTATGTGAAACAATACCCCGACCTCATGTCGGGAAAGAAAATAATGTATGTGCACGGCTTCGCCTCGTCGGCACAAAGCGGCACCGTGAAGCGCCTGCGCACATTCTTTCCCAATGCCACCGTGGTGGCCGAGGACATTCCCCTGCACCCCGAAGAGGGCCTGGCCATGCTCCGCAAGATGGCCGCCGACGAGCGCCCCGACCTCATCATTGGCACCTCGATGGGCGGCATGTACACCGAGCAGCTCTACGGCTTCGACCGTATTCTCATCAACCCCGCTTTCCAGATTGCCGACACCATGGCCATGCACGGGCTCACCGGCAAGCAGGTCTTCCAAAATCCCAGGAAAGACGGCGTGCAGGAGTTTTTCGTTACGAAGGCCATGGTGAAGGAATATCGCGACATTCAGCAGCAATGTTTCTCTCATCAGGAGGACCGGCACAGGGTGTGGGGGCTCTTCGGCGACAGGGATGACCTGGTGCACACCTATCCGCTCTTCATGGAGCACTATACGCAGGGCATTTGGTGCCACGGCGAGCACCGCACCAACGACAAGATGTTCATGCACAGCGTGGTGCCCGTGATAAGGTGGATTGACGACCGGCAGGAGCACCGCGAGCGGCCCGTGGCTTACATTCACATTGATGCGCTAAGGAAAAGCGACGGGCAGCAGGTGTCGAGCGCCATGAAAGGCTTCCGGAGGTTAATGGAAACCTTCGACCTCTATATCGTGGCACCAACGCACAACTATGACCACGACTACCAGAAAAACGTCCTGGAATGGGCGTACGATGTCGTCAATGTGCCCGCATGGAGGCATGTCGTGTTCACTAACCGTGAGGATTTACTCATCGGCGACTTCTTTATCAGCCCTTACGAAATGTCGTCGTTCATGGGCACACACGTCATGCTGGGCAGCGACACTTTCAAGACCTGGGACGACATCATTACCTATTTCGGGCGCGTAATTTCCTGACAATCAAATAAAAATCTATCAACACTGCCATGAACAATCCCGACACCATCTACCGGATGACGGCAGATGACTTGTTTACACGTATTGAGAAAATAGCTGATAGTTTGCCGGCCGAGGGCCTCGCTCCCTCACATTTCAACCGGCAGATACACGAAACGCTGGTGCTGTGTTGTCAGGAGGGCATCCGCAACACCCGGCATGCCTTCGGCAACCTTTTCACGCAGACTACGTTCCTTTGCCGCCATCACCGCCTTTCGTCGGCAGATGCCGCCGCGGTGCAACGCATGCGCTACCATTCCAACCATAGCGAGCAACTCGACCGCATGGAGCTTCTCTACGACCTGGCGGCGTTGGCTCGCTTCGTAAGTGCCGTTTTTAATCAGCCCGTGCCCGGAACGTTGACGGCAAAATTGCCGCAAGACCGACGGAAAACTGCAAAAAAACGTGGACCCTACAAGAAGAAAGTGCGTTGCATAGTGCAGGAATGGGAGGGAACGGTTGTCACCGTGACCACCGAAGATTGGCGCGACGGCGAACCCGTGGCCGTGGATTGCAGCGCCGCGCACCTCGCCCACATGCTCCCGTTGCTCCGAAAGGGCATGCAACTCAACCTGCTTGACTGCACCGAAGACGACCAGCACCGCCTCGTCCCCTCGCTGATAATCTTGGAGCCAGACTTTCTTATCAACATCAGCACTCTGGCCGGTTGCTTCGAGCAATACGGCCACCACCCGCTCAATTACACGCTAAAGCGCATGGCACCCGCCGCCAACACGCAAGCCATCTTGTTGGGAAACATGGCCGGGCAGCTGCTCGACGATGCCGTCAACGATAGTTGCGATAGCCTGGAAAGCCTGAAAAAGAACTTCCGCCGCAAGGCCCTTGAATATTGCACTTGTCCCGATTTCAACGGCCATGACTTTAAGAGCCTGATGGCCGCGCAGGCCGTCAACATCCGCCAGGCCGTTGACGTGCTCTATCCGCGCCAAGCCGACGGCTCCTCCGACCGCTCGAAGGCCGTGCTCGAACCCTCTTTCGTGTGCGAAAGCCTTGGACTTCAGGGGCGCGTGGACCTTATGAACACCGACTTCAGCCTGCTCGTGGAGCAGAAGTCGGGCAAGAATTTCAACATTGAAAACCAGCGCGCCGGGGCACACGGCAACATGATGCTTGAACCGCATTACGTTCAGTTGCTGCTCTATTACGGCATTTTGCGACGGAATTTCAACCTGGGGCCTAATTGCATCGACGACCTTCACCTTCTCTATTCGCGTTATCCCGCCGACAAAGGACTGGTGGCCGTCAACTATTATCAGGAACTTTTCCGCGAAGCCATCCGTTTGCGCAACGAGATTGTCGCCATTGAGCTCGACATCGCCGAGAAGGGTTTCGAGGCCGTTATTGATGATTTGCGCCCCGAAATTGTCAATACCAACCACCTCAACACCAATTTCTACCAGCGCTATTTGCTCCCCCCCATCAATAAAATCGTCCAGCCGCTACATGCCCTCGACCCATTGGAGCGGGCGTATTTTTGCCGCATGATGACCTTCGTCTATCGCGAGCAACGCGTGCAAGAACTGGGAATAGAGGAGGCATTTGCTAGTGCCGGCAGCGACCCCTGGAACCTGCCGCTTGACGAAAAGAAGGCCCAGGGTGAAATTATGACGGAACTACAAATGGAAAATGCCGAAAGGAGCGACCCCCAAGGCGGTTACGACCTCATCACATTGCACCGAAAGGCCGATGAAACGGTCGCCGTGGAGCCTAATTTCCGCCCGGGCGACGCCGTTTATCTTTATAGTTACGAAAAGACAGACGCCCCCGACCTGCGCAAGGCTTTCCTTTTCAAGGCCACCCTCATGGCGTTGTCGGCCACGGAAATCAAGGTCGCCCTGAGCGACGGCCAGCAAAATCCCGACTTGCTCACCAGGAGTTCTTTTGCCGTGGAGCACGCTCCGGCGGGCAACACCACCGCGGCCATCCGCTCCCTTTGTGCCTTCGCCGCCAGCGACAAAGAGCACCGCAGGCTTCTTCTTGCCCAGCGCACTCCGCGCCACGACGACACCTTGCGCCTCAGCCACCCCTATCATCCCGATTACGACGACGTGGTGCTCCGCGCCAAGCAATCGCGCGACTATTTCCTCCTGGTGGGGCCTCCCGGCACGGGCAAGACCTCCATGGCCCTGCAATACCTTGTAAAAGAGAGCCTTCAGGAGGGGCAGGTGTTGCTCACGGCCTACACCAACCGCGCCGTTGATGAGATTTGCGACATGCTCATAAAGGCCGAAATCCCCTTTGTGCGCATCGGCAACGAATACCGTTGCGACGAGCGTTTCCGAAATCACATGGTTTCGCGGATCGTGGGCGACAACCCCCGCCTCGACGCCATGAAGAAGAAATTGGAGCAGATGCCCGTGGTGGTGGGCACGTCGCTCACCCTCCTGGGCCAGCCCTCGCTGTTCTCGCTCAAGCACTTTGCCGTGGCCATCGTCGATGAGGCCAGCCAAATCCTCGAGCCCGACCTTGTGGGACTCTTGGTGAAAGTGCCGCGATTCATCCTCATTGGCGACCATAAGCAGTTGCCGGCCGTGGTACAGCAATCGTCGGGAGACTCCGCCGTGGACGACCCGATGTTGCACCAGATAGAACTTCGCGATTGCCGCAACTCCCTTTTCGAGCGCCTCTACAACGTGGAGCGGTCGGCAGGGCGCAGCCGTTTCATCGGCATTCTGCAAACCCAGGGACGCATGCACCCCGACATTGCTGAGTTCCCTTGCACGACCTTTTATCCCGATGCCGGCATCCGCCCCGTGCCCCTTCCTCATCAGCAAGAGCCGTCGTCGGCAACCCATGTCACCTTCATTTCCGCCGTGCCGAAAGACTTGTCGCCCACGTCGCCCATGAAGAGCAACGAGCTGGAAGCCAGCATCGTGGCACAAAGGCTTGGACAAATATACCGTGAACATGAAAAAGATTTCAACCCCGACGAGACCGTGGGCGTCATTGTGCCTTACCGGGCGCAGATAGCCCTTTTGCGCCGACGCATCGAGGAACTGGGCATAGAGCCGCTCACGCGCATCACCATCGACACCGTGGAGCGGTACCAAGGCTCCCAGCGCGACATTATTTTCTATTCGTTCACCGTCACCCGTCCCCAGCAGTTGCGGTTCCTCATTTCAACTACCTTCACCGACCACGACGGCCGCCTGATAGACCGCAAGCTCAATGTGGCCCTCACGCGTGCCCGCCGCCAGCTCATCATCACCGGCAATCCGTATCTTCTACGCCGCAACCCCCTCTATGCCAGCCTCTTGGAGTCCATTGAAACCCATGGCGTTTGGATAGAGGAGGAATAAATAATTTGCATGAGGAGTTTAGGAGTTTAGGAGTTTAGGAGTTTAGACGATAGTCTTGTTGTGCTAATTTCATCAAGGCAACGAACATTACTAACGTCTAAACTCCTAAACTCCTAAACTTCTAAACTCCTAAGTTTAAAACATGGTGAGCTTGAGGACCTTGAAGAAAAAAGAACAATACGAATAATATTTCTTGTTCAGATTTATTATTCGTATTGTTCTTATTACTTTCAAGCGGTTATTGTTTCGCTTAGAAATACTCTTCTTCGTCGTCGTCCCAGAGGCCGCCGCCCTTGGCTGGCGTGATGCCTCCTAAATCGCCGCTATTGTCGTAATCAATGGAACCGGGATCTCGTTCGTCGCCATCACCGGTGTTGTTGATGTTGACTCCCGAAACGGGTACGGTCAGTCGGCCTTCCGTAGCAATGCAAACCACTTGGGTGAAAGGCGCAATATATGGTTTCTTGGTATTCATACACTTGCCTCCTTTCTTATTTAACAGCCACTTTCTTGCCGTTCACCAGATAGATTCCCTTGGGCAGGCCGTCGAGTGACGATTCCTGCTGGGCCACTTTCACGCCGCTCAGCGTATAAACACCCGGGCGGGAGTCGTCGGCATTCTGGTTGTCCAATACCAGTTCTTCCACGCTGGTGGCCACGGGTTCGCCCTCCGTATCGTCGAAGCCCAAGTCGAACGAGATGCCCATAATCGGCTTGGCCAGTGCTTCGTCAACGGCTGATGACTTCAAGTAGGCGCGCATGCTTCCGCTTTCCATCGTCTGATTTCTCAGCCAGTACAGTTTGTTGTTGATGAAATAGCTGTACTGCCCCATGTCTTCACTTCCGTAAACACCCTTGAAGGTGTAGCCCATCTGCTCGTCGTAAACATTTTTCGGCTCCGGCGCGGTTTGGGGTTAAAAATATAAAGAGAAAAAAACGGCCGGATTTGTCTTTTTATGTTTTTTTTTCTGATGCGCGGTTTTTCGGTGGGGCGCGGCAAGATTTGTCAAGATTTTTCATGGGATTTTTGTGCCACGGAAGACTTTGGCCGCAAATTTCAAGGAGAGATCTTCAAGATTTCTCCTCTCAATCTTCAAGATCTCTCCCCGAAATTTGCGGTCAAACTCCGTGCGATTTTCAAGTCATTGATAATCAACGCTTTACAATTTAGGTACAAAAGCGCCCTGTTTTGTCAAGATTTTTTACCGATTTTTGCCCACACCGCTATCCCCCTCCCCCTGCCACTTATTATTGCCGATACCTTTGGTTTCCGACTGTTTTCCGCTAACTGTAGGGACATACTTTATGTATGTCCGAAAACAAGAGAAAAATGAGGCGGGCGGACATACATAAAGTATGTCCCTACAAGGCCCCCCTTTTCTGCCACATATTATTGCTGATACCTTTGGTTTCCGACGCTTATAGGAGCCGACGCTTCCAAGCGTCGGGGTAAATATAATCATCCAAAAAAGTTACTCCGACGCTCGGAGGCGTCGGCTCCTAAGGGCGTCGGCTTTCCCTTTCTGTTTTCCGCTAACTGTAGGGACATACTTTATGTATGTCCGAAAATAAGAGAATAATGAGGCTGGCGGACATACATAAAGTATGTCCCTACAGGGAAATACCCGTTCTGCCACTTATTATTGCTGATACCTTTGGTTTCCGACGCTTATAGGAGCCGACGCTTCCAAGCGTCGGAGTAAATA
>JAFVHN010000026.1 GCA_017474515.1 Prevotella sp.
AGCCGATTTGGAGCAGTCGGGCGAATACGCCGCGGCCCTGCAGTCGTGGAAGGAGGCACAGGCCGCCAATGCCGCCGAAGAGGAGTCCTTCAGGCAGAAAATGCGGCAGGCCAAGCAGTTGCGCGACATACGCCGCCTTCACCACAACCTGCCACCCGAGGAGGAGGCCCAACTCATTCAGGAGAGCCAGTTCCTGAAGGCCGAGCTCCACCGCATGAAAAAACGCCATGAACAGCTGATGGCCGAAAAGCAGCAGCGGGCCGAGGAAATGGGCAACCGGCTGGAAACGCTCAAGGCCCGGCGACGCGAGTGGTCCGACGACCTGCAGCACTGGCTATTCGCCCAATACCACCTGCTCAACGGCGAGGGGCAGGTGGAAGACCTGACGGCGGTGTTCGACCGCTATCGCCGCGAACAACACTCGCTGGCCACCGGACTGCCACCCTCGGGAAGCGGCGACTGCTGCGCTCCCAAGCTCTTGCAATGCGCCTATGCCAACGCCATGCGGCCCCTCTGCATGGCCGAATTCTGGTGGGGACAGTCGCCGAAAGGGGAAATTCGCCACCACAACGAGTTCTACCCGCCCTGCCAGGGCAAGTGCCGACCCATCTTGGCATGGATGTTGCGCGGCATAAAAATGGAAGACCCGGCACCACCGACTCCGACGCCGCCGCTGCAGGTCATCCACGAAGACGAATGGATGGCCGTGGTGGCCAAGCCCGCGGGCATGCTCAGCGTGCCGGGGCGCACCTGCCGACACTCGGTGGAGGAGGTGATGCGCACGCGCTGGCACGACCGCACCAACCCGCTCATCGTACACCGCCTCGACATGGAAACATCGGGGCTGATGGTGGTGGCCCGCACAAAATATGCCCACGAAGTGCTGCAACGGCAATTCCTTGAGCACCAGGTCACCAAGCAATATGTGGCCGTGCTCGACGGCGTTCCGCAGGGTCGGCCCTCCCAGGGCACCATCAGCCTGCCCCTGTGCCCCGACGACAACGACCGTCCGCGCCAGATGGTGGACACCATTCACGGCAAAGAAGCCATTACACGCTACGAAATCGTGAACGCCGAAGGCCCCACGGCGCGCGTCAACCTCTTTCCCCTGACGGGCCGCACACACCAACTGCGCCTGCACTGCGCCCATCCCCAGGGTCTCGGCGTGCCCATTGTCGGCGACGCACTCTACGGGCATGGCGGCCCGCGCCTCATGCTCCATGCCGCACGGCTTTCGTTCCTCCACCCCCACACCCTGCAGCCCGTCAGTTTCACCCTCCCCCCTCCTTTCTGACCATCCGCGCACTTTTAAGTTTTGAGTGATGAGTTATGGCCGGAAGAACACGGACTGACACGGAAAAAGATATAATCCGTGCCAGCCCGTGTTCTTCCGTGGTTAAAAACATTCCGCGGAAAACGGCGTATGGAAAATTCACCAGAACAGAGGTCGAATGAAAAAATCCGCCGACTTTATCATTTTTCAGTTAGCAGTTATCAGTTAGCAAAGCGCCACGGTTTTGTCAAGATTTTTCATAATATTTTTCTCCCCCCAGGAGGTTTGGCCGCAAATCTCGGGGAGAGATTTGCCAATTCTCTCCTCTCAAAATGCCAAATCTCTCCCCGAAATTTGCGGCCAAACTTTGCAAGATTTGCAAACCATTGATATTCAACCACTTGGAAAAACGGCGAAAAATCGCCCGTTTTGTCAAATATTTTTACCAGTTTTTATCCATCCAGCTACCCTTCAGTTTGTCGCATTTCGGAATGTCAGAGGCAGGGCCCCGACCCGGTCGGTAGTTCTGAAATCGTTCTTCATGCATCCGTTTTTTTCCCCCGTTTTTGTTTGGAAGTCAAGATTATTGTTGTATCTTTGCAAAAAATAATAACATTTTACCCTATTTTTCCAAAACCTCTGCCACAATTTGGCGCAGCCTTGGTGTACTTTTGCAAAAAACGAAATTTATGGCTGACAACGACAAAGGGCAAAGCCTGATAACCAAATACGTCTGGGTGATAGAGACCATCTATCGCAAACGGAAAATCTCGTTCAAGGAGCTGAATGAGCTTTGGCTCCGCGACAACATCAGCCGGGGGGCAGAAATTCCCAAGCGCACCTTCGACAACTGGCGACATACTTGAGTGGACAGGAAATAACATCGAAACAACATAAGGTAGCGTTGACTTTTTGATTCTTGTATTCTGAATATCGCCAAAAACACACAGCCGAGATGACAAAAGTTGATGCCCGCGTTTACAATGAAAAAGAAAACCATCATCTCACTGCTCGCCCTCGTTGTAATGTCTGCCGGTGCACAGAGCCTCAACAAGGATGTTGAGAGGCTGCAATACGTCTGTGCCCTCAAAGCGGTCATCAACGATAGCATCTGGAATGGATTTGCTGACAAGCAATACGATGTACCTCTATTGTATTACGGCGATACCTGCTGCTATGTGGTAAATCCCACGGAGCAGTTCTTGGCCAAGTATCCGTCGGTATTGGTACATGGCGACAACGACATCCTGATTTACCAGACGAAGAAAGTCGATGACCAACCATTCCACATGCACGTAACCTTTACAGATGAGGAAGGAAGCATTGACTACCGCACGCCTGTCATGAGGTGCAGCAGCCTGGAGCAGACAAGCAGAACAGTTCCCGATGTCACTTCTGTCAACGAATGGGCCACGATGGTGATGCACGAATATTTCCATGGCTTCCAGTTCAAGAACGACGGCTATCTGGATGTTTACGAAACAATCACCAATGCCGTTTTGCCAGATACGCTGATTGAATTATCCGCCTGCCATGATTGGTACAGGGAAAGCATCACCCGAGAGAACGACTTGCTGCTAAAAGCCATCGACGCCAACGATATTGAGACGTCAAGAGCCAACACCCAGGCGTTCTTTAAGTTGCGAAACGAACGCAGGGAGAGGGTGAAAAAAGAACTGGGCATGGACATTGTGGCCTTGGAGCAGCTGTATGAAACGATGGAAGGTTCCGCCCGATATATCGAATATCGTCTGTATCGGCATTTTGGAAACTTCAACCTGACAGATGCCAAATGGCTATACACTGTTGGACGCAAGTATTACTATGCCACGGGATTCAATCTCCTCCGCCTGTCAGACAAGCTGAAGATTGATTACAAATACGGGATATTCAAAGACGTGTCAACCGTAGAAAGAAATCTAAGAAACGAATTCTAACAAAATTCAAATTTCGCATGCTTAAGGAGTTTAGGAGTTTAGAAGTTTTCGCGGCTTTCAGCCGCTGGAGTTTAGACATTAGTTTTTTTCGTTGTCTTGTTGAAATGGGCACGACAAGACTATCGTCTAAACTCCTAAACTCCT